>JAPZAV010000077.1 GCA_027460465.1 Candidatus Methanoperedens sp.
CGTTAAACAATTATATAAAGATATGTTATATATTATAACATAACATGCCAATAAATTTTTAAAATGATGGCAGAGAGAGATTATTAATCAAAAAAAGGATATTTTGACTGCTAAAACAACGGGTTTATGATGCTATACGGCGAAAGTGTTCCAGAAAGACATAATTTTATAGGTAATGAGGAACCTTTAAAAAAGCGTTATTGATAGGATAGGAGGTTCCTCACAAAAAGCTTTATTTACATGAGCATTTAAAGTAATTTCCCAAGATTATACCCAAATCTCTACCAAATCATGAACATCGAACTGACAGATCAGGTGGACTGCCTGTGCGACTTCACTTTTGATTTCTACTGGCAGCATAAAGGAAGCAGGCTATCTCCAGATGCAGTCATTCCGCACCAGAAAGATACATCCCATACCTACTCTGATCTTGTTAAATGTCTGAAGAGGGGCGAGGACGTGCATATCAAAGGGGACGCAGGGAAAAGGCTTGGCAGCAGTCTGGGGGTTGATCTCATGTTCTTTGGAGGAAGCGGAGGTTCATTAAAAGTGGGCTCTATCATGGTTGATGGGAATGTTGATACCAGGATGGGCATAAGCACGGTCTCCGGTTCTTTCTATGTGGGCGGAAATGCCAGGCAGCCTCTTGGCAATGTGATAGAGGTGGAGTCTGACCGGGCTGGGTACCATAAATTCGTGTCAATCACCGGCTTACTTGAAAAAGACATGAAAGAAAACATCCTTTCCCCCAATGCCCTGGAAGGTGATACACTCTTTATCAGGGACGGGGTGATACGCGATACCATCGCGGCCAGGCTTGATGCTGATAAAAAGGTGGTCGTGGATGGGAATGCAGGCATGAGCACGGGTATTTTGATGAACCTGGGCTCTGTTCACGTTGATGGTGATGCAGGGATGAACACAGGTGTGCTCATGAGAGGCGGCATCGTGCTCGTAAATAATTCGGGGGAGTTTGCAGGTTCATACATGAAAGGCGGAACGATATTTTATAAAGGGGATGCGATGCAGAGATCAGTCCCTCTGGAAGGAAGCGATATCAGGATGCTGATCCGGTTTCTTGGAACAGGACAGATCGAAGCCATGATGTTCAGGAAATACAGCAGGTGATCTCATATATGGATCACCTTCCCAAGCGCCATCTCAGCAGCCATCTCTATTGATAATGAAGCCTCACCTATCAGATAGGACGCATCTGCACCCACGATGTGGATGCCGAGGATCTCACCGTTCTTTTTATCAGCAATGATCTTCACAAACCCATCTGTTCTGTCCAGGGTGAGAGCGCTCCCTGAGGCGCGGAACGGGAACTTCGCAATGGTAACTTCATAGCCGCTCGATCTTGCTGTCTCTTCGTCCATTCCGACCCTTGCTATCTCAGGTTCGGAGAATACCACCTCAGGCACTGCTCTGTTATCAAAGGCGCTCGGAAGACCGCCAATCACCTCTGCCGCCACCTTCCCTTCCCTGAAAGCCTTGTGCGCCAGGAATGGAGCTCCTGCCACATCTCCCACTGCATAGATCTTCGGGTCACTTGTCCTTCGTTTCTCATCAACTTTTATGAAACCTTTTTCATCGAGCTCGACCTTTGTATTTTCAAGTCCGATACCATCGCTGTTGGGTTTCACGCCCACTGCGACCAGGATCTTATCAGCCTCAAGTTCGGTCTTTTTCCCGGATTCGCTCACTGTCACAATTGCCCTGTCGTTCTCTATTCGCATCCCTTCTGGCTTTGAATTAAAAAGAAACTCTATCCCGAGTTTTTTCATCTTCTGGCTCACCACTTCTACCACTTCAGGATCGAACTTTGTGAGGATGCGGGATGAGCGCTGGATTATTTTTACGTGCGAACCCAGCTTTGCGTACATCGTTCCAAGCTCGATGCTGATGTAACCCGCCCCGAGAATCACCAGATTCTCCGGCACCTTCACAAGACCGAGGGCTTCGTTTGAACTTATCACGAACCTGCCGTCGAACGGGAATCCCTGGAAAACCTGGGGACGCGAACCTGTTGCGATTATGGCATTTTCGAACTTGAGCGTGGAGACAATGCCGTCAGGTGAGGTTATCCTTGCCTTCTCGGATGATTCAAAAAAAGCTGCACCTTTTATCACTTCCACACCGTATTTCTTGCACAGGTGATATATTCCGTCCCTGAGTTTTTTTATCACTTCATACTTTCCCTGCTGGATCTTTTTAAGATCGAACTCCACAGAACTCTTTATCCCTGTACCCGGATTCCTTATATTATAGATGAAGTCAGCAGTATGTATCAGGGTCTTGGAAGGTATGCAGCCGCGATAGACGCATGTGCCCCCCAGATCAAATCTATCCGCGAGCATCACATCCTTTTCGAGCTGAGATGCCCTTATCGCCGCAGTATAACCTGCAGGTCCTCCTCCCACGACCAGGACATCGCACCCTGTCACTATATCTCCCATTACCATTACACCACATCCAGAAGCAATAGATCAGGGTCTTCCAGATGGTCTTTCAGGGTGTTCATGAACCTGGCAGCCTGTGCCCCATCCAGCACCCTGTGGTCAAATGAAAGGACAAGAGGAAGGATTTTCCTTATCTTTATTTCTCCTTCGATCACAACAGGCATATCCCTTATTCTGTGCACGCCAAGAATTGCCACGTCAGGAAGGTTGATTATTGGGGTTGAGAACAGCCCTCCAATGCTTCCGATGTTCGTTATCGTGAAGGTATTGCCTTTCAGATCAGGGAGCTTTATCTTTCTGCTCCGAGCCTCCTCTGAAAGCTTCTGCATCTCTCCAGCGATCTCAAGTATGCTTTTTCTGTCAGCGTTCTTGATAACAGGTACTATCAGCCCTTCAGGAGTGTCCACAGCTATGCCTATGTTGTAGTAATGTTTGAGTATGATCTCGTTCTTCTTTGAATCCATCGACGCATTCAAATACGGGTGCTGCTTGAGACCGATGATCACGGCTTTGACGATGAACGGAAGATAGGTAAGTTTTATTCCCCTCTCCTCTGCTATTTTCTTCTCTTTTTCTCTCAGCCTCACAAGCTCGGTGACATCTGCCTCGTCCATGGAGAACACATGCGGCGCCGTGAAAAAAGATTGCACCATCCTCTCTCCTATCGTTTTGCGAATGCCTGTTATCTGGATCCTTTCTTCAGGTAGCTTTATTTCCCCGACCGCTGCTTCAGGAGGTTTGACCTCTGGCGGCTTTGCAGGTGCTTCCATGAATTTCCTGACATCTTCGTCCATCACCCTGCCTCCCGGACCTGTGCCTGTGACCTTTGTTATGTCCGCTCCCAGTTCACGGGCAAGACGCCGCGTTGAAGGTGTTGCAAGTACCCTGCCCGCAGCTTTTTCAGGTGCCCTGACTTCCGGTATCTCGACTTCCGGCACCCTGACTTCTGGTTTTTCTGGTTTTACTTCTGGCCTGACTTCAGGCGGTTTGACAGGAGGGGCTGCTGCCTCGCCTGGTAATGCAAGCGCGGCAAGAATGCTTCCAACTTTTATTACATCCCCTACTTTTCCATTGAGCCTGGTGATCTTTCCCGCTTTGGATGATGGGATCTCGACGATGGCTTTATCTGTCTCGATCTCTGCCACTGCCTGATCTGCTTTTATATCTTCCCCTTCCTTCACGAGCCATTTCACGATCGTGCCTTCTGTTATTCCTTCGCCAACATCCGGAAATTTTATATCCATATCTTCCTCCTAGAACTCTGCGACCTCTTTTATCGCATAAGATACCTTTTCTGCATCAGGGAGATAGTAATCCTCAAGTTTCGGAAGCGGTACAGGGACATCGTATCCTGTGACCCGTTTAACAGGCGCTTCAAGATACAGGAATGCTTTCTCATTGATCCTTGCAATTATCTCTGCCCCGAAACCAAGCGTTCTCGGCTCTTCATGCACCACGACAGCCCGCCCTGTTTTCCTGACCGATTCTGTTACCGTCTTCTCATCAAAAGGTGAGAGCGTGCGAAGATCGATCAATTCAACGCTGATATCCTTTACCTTCTCCAGGGCTTCCTGGCATACCCTGACCATGGAGCCCCATGATATCAGGGTGAGGTCATCCCCTTCAGTGAGTTTCTTAGCCGCGCCAAGCGGGACAGTATAATCACCTTCAGGTACTTCTTCCTTGAAAGCGCGATAGAGCTTCTTGGGCTCAAAATAGAAAACAGGGTCTGGATCCCTGATAGAGGATAAGAGCAGACCCTTGGCATCATAAGGTGATGAAGGCATCACGACCTTGAGACCCGGGATGTGGATATAGAACGTTGCCACTGCCTCTGAATGGTGTTCAAGTGCCCTCACCCCTCCTCCATAAGGAGATCTTATGACCAGGGGGCAGTGATAAACCCCTCTTGAGCGGTACCTGATCCTTGAGGCATGCGCTGCGAGCTGGTCTATCGTCATATAGCTGAATCCCTCGAACTGTATCTCTGCAACCGGTTTCAGCCCCATGATAGCCATGCCTATCGCAGTCCCCACTATGCCTGATTCAGCAAGCGGGGTGTCTATTACCCTTTCGCTTCCGAACTTATCAAGAAGACCTTCTGTTACCCTGAACACACCGCCATCCACTCCCACATCCTCTCCCATGATCACAACACTCGGATCTTTCTCCATCTCTTCACGCAGGGCAAGGTTGATCGCCTGCACCATATTTAGTTTTACCATTCTCATTCCCCCTTCTTTTTCGCGATAAAAGACATGAGTTCATCCATCTGCTCCTTCAGGTTCGGCGGCATCTCCTCGTAAACGTATCTGAACATGTTCTCAACTACAGGGGTGTAGGCTTCAGCCTCTTCCACTGCCTTCTCGATTAAGTCTGAGCATTCCTTGATGAGATTATCCTCATAACCCTGGCTCCATATGCCTTTTTTCTCAAGATATATCCTGAAACGCTTTACAGGATCCTTTTTCTTCCATTCCTCCACCTCAGCGTTCTCTCTGTATTTCGTGGGATCGTCTGAAGTGGTGTGCGCACCCAGGCGGTATGTGAAATATTCTATGAACGTAGGCCCTCCCCCTGACCTGGCTTTATCAAGTGCTTCCTTTGTTGCACTGTACACTGCAAGCACATCATTGCCATCCACCTGGATTCCATCAAAACCATAAGCCAGTGCCTTTTGAGCAAGCGTCTTTGAAGCGGTCTGCTTTTCCCTGGGCAAAGATATGGCATACTGGTTGTTCTCGCATAAGAAGACCACCGGGGTTTTGAAAACACCTGCAAAGTTCATGCCTTCATGGAAATCGCCTTCAGATGTGGCGCCGTCCCCGAAATAAACAGCAGCTGCTATATCCTGTTTCTTGATCTTTGCAGCCCATGCTACACCAACTGCATGAAGGATCTGGGTGGACACAGGTATGGCAACAGTGAAGTTCGGTGGAGCAAGCCCCATGTTCGCATCCTCAGTACCCATCCAGTACATGTATATGAACTTCATGGGAATGCCTCTTGCTATCTGGGCCCCGTGCTGCCTGAAGTAGGGGAAAAACCAATCCTCTGGCCGCATGGCAAAAACGCTCCCTATCTGGCATGCCTCGTGCCCGAGGCATGAACCATAGGTGAGCATCCTGCCCTGGCGCTGAAGTTTCAATGCTTTATCATCAAAAAGGCGCATGAGCACCATGTTCCTGTAAAATTTTTCCAGAGTCTCTTTATCAAGGGCTGGCTCCAGATCTTCATCCACATTCCCTTCCGGGTCAAGGATCTGCAGCCAGTCCACGCTCATTTCAAGAATTTTTTGTCTTGGCAAGTTTACTCCTCCCAGTAATTGAGAATGGTTCTACTTGTTTTTATCCTTTACTGGAACATGCTCGCCTGGCTGAGCCCGTTGTAGCTTGCCTGGATGCTGAGAAAAAAGCTGCTAAATAAAAAAGAAGAAGGGACTCTTTCACCCTTCGGTCACAATGGCATTTTCGTGAGCAATCTTCCCGATTCTCACCTTCATCCCTGTGATCTTTTCATGCGCAATCTCCGCCGCTTTCTTTCCTGCAAGCAGCATTCCGCCGAACGTTGGTCCCATCCGCGGTGCGCCGTATGTTGAGGTTGCAGCCATACCAGCAACGATAAGTCCGGGATATATCTCATGGGTAAGCTCGACTGTCTGTTTTTCCGCTTCATCAACCCAGAGGGAGCCGCAGCCAGGAGGTTCGGGGATGGTTAATCTCTTTTGCTGCCAGAGGCGTTTGACCATCACAGAGTCATGACCCGTTGCATCTATCACAACCTTTGATCTGATCGCTATCGGGTCCATGCATGTCATGAACGGAGGCATCATCTTTGCTGGATACCACTGGATAACCACGCCTTCAACATGGTTTTCTTTGAGTATCAGGTCGTCCACATTTGTGGAGTTCAGCAGCTTTGCTCCGGCATCGCAGGCACATGCCAGCATCTTCGAGACCATCTCGAAAGAGTCGCAGACATAAAGCCCTTCTTCCACTTCCTTGAGATTCACTCCGCACTCCTCAAGTATCTTGTGCGCCGGCGCTCTCACCGTGTTCTTGGGCATCAGGTACCCGCCCTGCCACATGCCTCCGCCTGCGTAGAGATTTCTCTCCACCATCACGGTCTTATGTCCAAGTTCTGCAGCATATTTCGCCGCAGCCACTCCGCACGGCCCTGAACCCACAACCACGACATCTGTGTCAAGAATATTCTTTAGAAAATCATCAAGGAACTCTTTCACTATCGCTTTTGTGATATGTATTTCACTGAGGTTGGTCATAATTTTCACCCTAATTCAATAGGGTTTCAGCCTGCTATAAACTTTTCCCAGCTTAATTCTTACGTATTGTTCTCACTAAAATGATCAAAGAAACAAGAACAGCAATTCCTGGTAATCCTGGTGAAGATTTCTCCATCTCTTTCCCGCTCATCTGTGCCTGTGGTTTTTCTGCGGGCGTTGAAATAACCACCTCTTTTATTGCCACAGCGCCTGCAAGAGGATGATTATCCCTCGCTTTTGCTCCTCCAGGAAGATTGTATACCTCGCCTCCTTTGAGATTGCTCCAGTGATTGCCGGATTTTCCATCGTCCCAGGCATTCAAGCCGCTGTTATCATACGCCTGATCCCTGTTGCCAATAAAATTATTGGAATAGATGCTGCTTGATCGTGCTGAATCAGCATAGATGCCGATCTGGTTGCCCTGGATATTGTTATTGTAGTTCTTATTATCGTTTGATGAGAAAACAAATAAGCCATATAGTGAAATTCCGACAACATTACCAATAAGAATGATATTTGCAATCATATTGTTATTTGCCCTGTAGAGAGTTATTCCGGCATCTTCCTTGCCGCTTGCCCAGGTGTTCTGGATGGTGAATCCGCTTATCGTCACATTGCTGGCGCCGTCTATTCTGAACCCGCTGAAAGATTTTTTACCGTCAAGAATTGTCTTTTCCTTATTTTTGCCAAGGATCAAGATCCCATTTTTCTTAATAACAGGATTCTCATAATAGGTACCCTCGCTGACTGATACAATGTCTCCATAATTCGCAGAATTCACGGCTGACTGAATAGTGGAATATTCCTCTCCAGGACCTACATTAAGAGTGGATGCGCCGCCAGGTCCGGCGCTCAATAGCAATGCCACTATGCCAAATACGATCTTATCGCCTTTCATAGTACCTCTACTATTAATTAACTCTTATACAATATAAAGATTGTGAATCAATACAAGTCACTGACTTGTATTGAGCTTCACTGTTATGGTCTGGGTACTTGGCTCTGTTCGCATTTTAGGATAATATAGACTGAATCTGTAGGTTCCAGTGGTGTTAAAAAATTGTGTGGTCTTATAGCTGACCGTTATATTGGGTAATTTTCTATCCTTTTCAACTATGGTGAAAGTATCGTCATCTAGGACATGCCACAGTACCTTGTCACCTGCATCTATTTCTTTGGACGACTCCGTGAACTTCCAGCCCATTATCCTTAAATACACAGTATTTCCTGTGGGCTCACTTACGGTCACGGCTTCAGGAGTTGGCGTCGGAGTTACAGTTATTTCGGGTGTCAATGTCTCGGTCGGCGCGGCTGTCAGAGTTATTGTGGGTGTAACATTGGAAGAAGTGGTATTCGGTAGCTCATCCCTTGGCTTCCCTGAAAGGAGTGTTATCGGGACCACTTTTCCTGCCACTTTTTGTCCGTTGACCGATAAGATAACTGTAACCATGTATTTCCCTGCCAGATTTTTCCCCTGCAGTTCCTGCTGGGTCTGGAAATCAGCAACTAAAGGCTTAATTGAACCTGGCTGGATATCCTCTTGAAAATCCATTGGAAAAGTCCTTGTCTTGGATTCATCGCTCATGAATTTTAGAGCAAGATTTGCAAGGAAATCGTCAAGAGACTTCACTTTAGCCTTTATCTCAATGGATTCATTGACAATCTTTTCAGTACCTGTATTTGCAATAACAAGTTTTGCCTCAACTTTTTCTCCTGCTCTTACATCGCCAGGAGATAATTTCACGTCCACGATATTCGCATCGAGATTCAGGTTTGCACGTTCAAAAGTCATTTCCTGCACATTTTCATCACTGGAATTCGACCCAATGCAGCCAGATAGAGCTGCCAGTAGAAGAATCATGATAATAGGGAGTGTCTTAGCCATCAGTCTTCACCCTCATAGATAATGGTATCATTGTTTAAAAATATTTCTATCCATTTCATCATTATGATCATGTTTTTTTATCAAAGCCAGGCATGGGAATAAAAAAAAGCATACGGGTTTATTAAGGAATACGATGTATTCGGGTCGAAAGGAAGTATACAAATGGAAGTTCAGAGACCCCGTGGCACGCGTGATTTTCTTCCTGATGAGATGGAAAAGCGAAGGCAAGTTGAAAATATATTGAGGGAGGTTGCAGAAAAGTGGGGATATGGGGAGATAAAGACCCCGACGTTTGAACATATCGAGCTTTTTACTCTGAAATCCGGGGAAGGGATCCTTGATGAAATATACAATTTTAAGGATAAAGGTGATCGGGAGATTGCGCTTCGTCCTGAGTTGACCGCACCCGTGATAAGGATGTATGTGGAAGGGCTCCAGAGGTCTCCAAAGCCCCTGAAATTCTATTATTTTGATAACTGCTTCAGGTACGAGCGCCCTCAGAAAGGGAGGTTCAGGGAATTCTTCCAGTTCGGCATTGAGATCATTGGAAGCGCAAGACCAGAAGCAGATGCCGAGGTCATAGCGCTTGCAGTGGAGATGCTGAAGAGTGTGGGAATTGCAGGAGACCTGCATGTGGGGCATCTTGGGATTGCAAGGGCGCTTTTGAAGGACATATCGTCAGAGCACCAGAGCAAGATAATGAGGTTCGTGGATAAAAAGGATGATAAAGGTCTTGAAGAATTCCTTGACGAGATCGGATCGCCTGATGAAATGCGCGGGAAGTTATTCAGGCTCATAGGGCTTCATGGAATAAATGCTGTGCCTGAGGCGCGATCACTCATCGGGGATAATGAGGCGATCTCGCAGTTCGAAACTCTGCTTGAACTGCTGGAGGTTTATGAACTTGAATATCAGGTTGACCTCGGGATAGCAAGAGGTCTTGATTACTATACAGGCATGGTGTTTGAGATCTACTGCGAGGGTCTGGGTGCGCAGAACCAGGTGTGCGGTGGGGGTTCATACAGACTGGCACAGTTGTTCGGGGGCGAGGATATTCCATCCACAGGTTATGCCATCGGGTTCGACAGGGTTATGGAGATCTGCAATGTGAAGCCTGCCATGAAAAAGCGCGTCGTGGTCGTATCTTTCGATGATACACGCAGGGAGGCAATAGTGATCGCAAAAAGGCTGAGGGAGCATGTACACGCATACGTTGACGTGATGGGGCGCAAGTTCAAGGATCAGATCTCATATGCCAATACAATAGGTGCAAGCCATGTTGTGATCGTGGGGAGGAACGAGCTTGACGCTGGTAAGATAGCGCTGAAGGATATGAGCACAGGGGAGCAGGAGCTGGTCACGGTCGAGGAAGCGGCGGGGAGATTGGCGTCTTTTAATCAGGTATAAATATAAGTCACGCCTGACCAAACATAAAGGAATCAGAATGGAAGTCATAATGAAAGTCGGTCCTAAAGGACAGGTAGTTATCCCGAAGGAATTCAGGCTTGCTCTGAACATATATCCAGGTTCAAAAGTACTGTTCAGGTTGATTAACAATAAACTTGAAATTGAAAAACCCCCTCTGGATGCTGTCTCTATTTTCAGGGAAACCGCAAAAGGCATGGGCAAGCTCAGGTCACATCCACATGAGGCGTATGAACAGGAACTGGAAGAGAGGGTGAATTGAATTATCTGGACTCCAACCTGAAGAAAAGTACAGGTTCAGGGTCTCACAGCCACACCTTTTTTTCCAAGATATTCCTTGGCCTCTCCTACCGTGTATTCCCCGAAATGGAAGATGCTCGCAGCGAGCGCGGCATCAGCCCTGCCTTCAGTAAAAGCGTCATACATATGTTCAATGTTCCCGGCTCCTCCTGAGGCTATTATCGGAATATTCAGCATCTCTGAGAGAGTGCGGGTTATAGGCAGATCGTATCCATCCCTGGTGCCGTCCCTGTCCATGCTGGTCAGCAGTATCTCGCCTGAACCCAGTTCTTCCACTTTTTTCGCCCACTCTACTGTATCCATACCTGTAGGCGTACGACCTCCATAGATCACGACCTCGTACCATGCCTTTTTCCCGGACTCAAGCTCGATGATCGTCTTTCCATCGCCTTCGATGCTGAAATTGCGCCTGCAGTCAATCGCTGTAACGATGCACTGTGAACCAAAGATCTCAGACGATTCCCTCACGAAATCAGGGTTCTTCACAGCAGCGGTATTGATCGAGACCTTATCAGCACCTGCTCTGAGGATATTCCGTATCATCTCTGTGCTGTTTATCCCGCCCCCCACGGTGAGAGGGATAAAAACCTCATCCGCAGTCCTCTCTATCACATCGATCATCGTCTTTCTGCGCTCGTGCGATGCTGTGATATCCAGGAAAACAAGCTCGTCAGCCCCCTGCTCGTTATATTTCTTTGCAAGCTGTACAGGGTCTCCAGCCTCTCGCAGGTGCACGAACTCGATCCCCTTGACCACACATCCTCCCTTTTTATCAAGGGTCACGTCAAGGCAGGGGATTATTCGCTTGGTGAGCATCGACCATCCTTAGTTATTATGGAATGAAATAGTTTTGGGAAAGCATCAGATGAGTCCGATATTGCTCTTCCTCACCACCTCATCATAGTTCTTGTACCCCAGTATTTTCTCGATCATATCAGAATGCTTCCCTTTTATCATGTTCAGTTCCTGGGAGGTATAATCCGTGATGCCTTTGGCAAACATCCTTCCGCTGCTTTCAATCTCGATAATGTCCCCCCTGTCAAACATCCCCTCAACCTCAAGAATGCCTGAAGGCAGGAGTCCCATGCTGTTCTTTATTGCCTTTTCTGCGCCCTCGTCAACAGTGATCCTTCCAGCTGCTTTTGAAAGGATTATCCAGCGTGTCCTGTTCCTGTATTTGCCGTTCTGCGCCAGGAACAGTGTACCGATGTTCTCACCAGACACTATCCTGATAACCACATCATCAACTGCGCTGCCGGCTATGATCATATGGCAGCCTGACATGCAGGCGATCTTTGCTGCTTCGATCTTTGTCCTCATCCCGCCCACGCCTTTCATGCTCGTCGGGCTTCCGCCGTACCTCTCTATCTCAGGTGTGATTTTTTCAATGGTATGTATCAGGTGCGCATTCTCGCTCTTCTTCGGGTTCTTATCATAAAGCCCGTCAATATCAGATAGAAGTATCAGAAGTTCTGCCTCAACCTTGCTCGCCACCATTGCAGAGAGCCTGTCGTTGTCGCCGAACGTGGCTTCGATCTCATGCACGCAGATCGGATCGTTCTCGTTGATGATCGGAATCGCACCTGCCTCCAGCAGGGCAGAGATGCTGTTGCGCAAATTGAGATAGGTCATCCTGTTCGAGAAGGCTTCATATGTAAGCAGTATCTGCGCCACTTTGAGGTCATGTTTTTTGAAGGCTGTCATCCACTCGTGCATCAATATGTTCTGACCCACTGCAGCCGCTGCCTGTCTGAGCGGGATCTCCCTGGGACGCGAAGTCAATTTCAGCTCCTCAACCCCTATCCCGATCGCGCCCGAGCTCACGATTATCACCGTCTTTCCAAGCTTCCTGAGCTCTGCCACCTGATCTGCGATATTTTCCGTCAATTCGCGATTAAAGCTCCCGTCTTCTTTTGTGAGGGACGAGGTCCCTATCTTGAGGACGATCCTTTTGATATCCCTGAAAAGTTCTTTTCTATCTATGGCGAAAGTGGGGTCCATGCTATCTACCCATTCTGTCTCCAAAGCTCAGGTTCAGTTTTCTATGGGTATATTTCCTGGCGTTCTTGCCCACATAGTCTGCTACCCTGTTCCCCTCTCCGATGAGCACGTACTTGTAGATCAGGAGCCCTTCCATCCCCACAGGTCCGCGGGCATGGATCTTATTGGTGCTGATCCCTACTTCAGCGCCTTTCCCGTACCTGTACCCGTCTGAAAAACGCGTGGATGCGTTCCACATCACGCTTGAGGAATCCACAAGTTCGGTGAATTTTTCTGCATTTCGCTTATCCTCGGTCACGATCGCATCTGTATGATGGGAGCCGTACCTGTTTATATGATCAATGGCTTCTTCAATTGAATCCACGATCTTTATGGAAAGGATCAGGTCATTGTACTCTGTTATCCAGTCCTCTTCAGTGGCATGAAGAATCGCCTTCAGGAACCCCATGTCTTTCAGTATATCGAACGACCGTTCATCGCATCTCAGTTCCACGCCTGCCTCGTTATATCTCTTCCCTATCTCGTGCAGGAATTCTTCTGCGATGTCCCCGTGCACGAGCAGGGTTTCCATGGCATTGCAGACCGCTGGATACTGTACTTTGGCATCATAGCAAACATCAATGGCTTTCTTCATGTCAGCCCTGCTGTCAACATATACATGACAGATGCCTGCAGAGTGGCCAAGCACAGGTATCCTGGTATTATCCTGTATGTATTTCACGAACTCGTTTGAGCCCCTGGGGATTATGAGGTTTATGTGCTCGTCCAGTTTCAGCATCTCGTTGACCTCTTCCCTTGTTTCCATCAGCGCGAATGCACCGCCTGGCATGCCTTCAGTGCCTTCGATTGCTTTGACCAGTATATCGAAGATCGCCCTGTTAGAGTTGGCTGCTTCGCTTCCTCCTTTGAATATGGTGGCATTGCCGCTTTTGAGGCACAATGACATTATCTGGGGGACGACATCAGGGCGCGATTCAAAGATCACGCCTATGAGACCGATCGGGCAGCTTACCTGATAGAGCTCAAGTCCTGTGTCAAGTTCAAGCGCAGATATGGTCTTTCCGACAGGATCATCGAATTTCATGACATCTCTGATCCCTGCGATCATTTCATCTATTTTTATATCATCCACTTTCAGCCTTTTCACAAGTGCTTTCGAGAGCCTGCCGGTTTTTACTAGCTTTTCTGCATCATCAAGGTCTTTCCTGTTGGCAGAGATTATTTTCCCCCTGTTTGAATCAAGAGCAGATGCCATTGCATCCAGTGCTCTGTTCTTGGTTTCACTGTTTACGCTTGCAAGGGGGATCGAGGCTGATCTTGCAAGTTTTACTCTGGTGAGGATATTCCGGGACATGATAGACATCTACTGAAGGAAATCTCTTTACAGCATTTTACTTATTATAGATTTGGATTGGATTGTATCTGGATCAAATCTCGTAAATCTGATGTAACCCGCATCAGATGTCTGGTAAGATTTGAAGATATTGTCAGTTTGGTTAGTATTTATTGAGGGTTTATTCTGATAGTTGTGAGCAAGAAATCACCTGTTTTCATTTGTCATCATTAACATCATGATAATGTATATATACATTGAAGAATCTTTAGATAGTATTGTTCTACCCGGTGGTATGACCAGGTTTTATGGAGGCAAATAATCATGGATATCAAGGATTTTGAGAAGATTTTAAAATATGTGCTTACAGGACTATTGCTTTTCGGGATTGCAGCAGGAAATGCGAATGCATTTAACTTTCAGGGGTATGCATTGGATACAAATAAATCTCCCTTAAATAACACTTCGGTAATAATTGAAGAAAGTG
>JAPZAV010000078.1 GCA_027460465.1 Candidatus Methanoperedens sp.
TTCCACAAGCTTTAACTAAAAGAAGTCGTATAAATCTGGAAAAACAAAGCTATGGTACTCGACAAACTTGGAACTTCGCTTCAGGACGCGATCAAGAAGCTCGTCGGAGCGAGCAGGATAGACGAAAAGACAGTGGACGATGTGGTCAGGGATATCCAGCGTGCACTGCTGCAGGCTGACGTCAATGTAAGGCATGTGATGACGTTATCCCAGAAGATTAAGCAGCGCTCTCTCAAAGAACTTCCGCCCAGGGGGATGAACCCGAGGGAGCATGTCATCCGCATCGTGTATCAGGAACTGATCAATATCATCGGCAAAAGCGCTGACATAAGGCTTGCACCACAGGCGATAATGATGGTCGGGCTGCAGGGGAGCGGAAAAACAACCACGACCGCTAAGCTTGCGCGTTATTTCCAGAGGAAAGGACTCAAGACAGCGGTCATCTGTGCAGATACGTTCAGACCGGGAGCATATGACCAGCTCAAGACCCTGTGCGACCGCATGGGGATCTTTTTCTACGGTGAAAAGGATGGAAGCGATGCTGTGGGGATCACACAGCGCGGACTCAAAGAGATTGCAAAATACGATGTCAAAATAATTGATACCGCGGGGAGGCATGCGCTTGAGAAAGATCTGATCAGGGAGATGGAGGAAATCCACAGGGTCGCAAAACCTGACCACAGGCTCCTTGTGCTCGATGCTGCGATGGGACAGCTGGCGAGCGAACAGGCAAAGGCGTTCAACGCGTCCATAGGGATAACAGGTGTGGTGATAACAAAACTCGATGGAACTGCAAAAGGAGGTGGAGCATTATCTGCTGTCAATGAGACAGGATCTGCGATCGCGTTCATCGGTATCGGCGAGACATCTGAAGACCTTGAGAGATTCGAAGCAGACAGGTTCATTTCCCGTCTCCTGGGCATGGGGGATATCAAGTCTCTTATCGAGAAAGCTGAGGAGACATTGAAAACAGAAGATGTGGACATGGAAGCCATGATGAGCGGGCGGTTCACACTGAAAGACATGTACAAACAGCTTGAAGCCATGAACAAACTGGGTCCTCTCAAGCAGGTGATGCAGATGCTGCCCATGGGTAAACTCGGGATGAACATCTCCGAGGACGCGTACAACGTAACACAGGAAAAAATGAAAAAATACAAGTTCATGATGGATTCGATGAACGAGGGAGAACTCGGAGACCCGAAGCGCATAAACAGCTCAAGGATCGCGCGGATAGCGCGCGGCTCCGGGACGAAGTATGAAGATGTACGCGAGCTTCTGAAGTACCACAAAATGATGCAAAAAACCATAAAAGGCATGAAAGGAGGAAAATTCAATATTCAGAAGATGATGAAAAAGCTCGGAGTGTGAGCTTATTGCTGAAAACATTTATATAGTAAAACCGCTATTAAAATAATCAATAATAATCGAAGGAGGCTTAAAAATTGGTTACGGATCTAAAAGAATTTGCAAAAACAGCAAAACCATCAGTTGCTGTGGTCGGGCTTGGTGGTGCTGGAAGTAATATAACGACATGGATCGCAGAAAAAGGAATGGCAGGCGGCAGGATAATCGCCGCAAATACAGATGTGAACCATCTTCACATTCAAAAAGCCGATAAATTGATCCTGCTCGGAGAGAGGCTCTGTAAAGGGCATGGCTGCGGGGGCTTCCCAGAGATGGGTGCACAGGCAACCAGAGAGAACTTCAATGAACTGAAGGCTGAACTTCAAGGATCAAACCTGGTGTTCCTGGTTGCAGGGCTGGGCGGAGGAACAGGTACAGGCGCAATGCCTGTGGTTGCTGAAATAACGCGCGAACTTGGTGCGCTTACGATCGGATGCGTTACCATACCGTTCACGATCGAGATGGCAAGAAGAGAGAAAGCAAGAGAAGCCGTCAAGCTGCTTGCTCAATCGTGCGATTCAGTGGTGATAATCGATAACTCAAAACTGAGGGAAGTTGCAGGTAATCTCCCGCTGAAAGAGGCTCTCAATGTCGCAAATGCGCTTGTAGGAGCTTTTGTGAAGAATCTCACCGATACAATAACACAGCCAAGCCTTGTCAACCTGGACTACGCTGACCTTCGCGCAGTTATGGAACGCGGCGGCGTGTCGTCCATAGGCATAGGCGAAGGAGATGGCGAGGACAGGGTCGGAAAAGCAGTGGCACAGGCAGTGAGCACCCCGCTTCTTGATGTCAGGGATATCTCAGAAAGCTACGGGGTTCTCGTTCACATCGTTGGAGGAGAGGATCTCACACTTGAAGAAGTTGCAGTTGCAGGCGAACTAATAATGGATAAAGTCCCGAACACAAAAAGGATAATCTGGGGCGCAAAGGTAGACAACCAGCTTACAGGCATGGTGCGCGTGATGGCTGTGCTGACAGGTGTCGAGAGTCCATTCATAAGCGGCGAGCTGATGCAGATGAAAAGGGAAGAGGTCGCGGAAGAACCCAGGCATGAGATGGCGAAACCGAGGGTTGAAGCTCCAAAACCGAAGCCTGTCGCAAAGGTCGAACCTGCAAAACAGGAAGTCAAGAAAGCGCAAAAAGAAAAATCAAGCAATTATTATATCTACATCGGTCTAATCCTGCTGATAATATTGGTTCTTCTCTGGTATTTCCTGGTACAGGGACAGTAAAGCCCTGATCACCGGGAACCCTTTTTATTTTTAGTTCTTTTTCGTATTATTGTACCATAAGTTTTATTTTCATTGTAGCGTTACTACCCCCATTCTTTGGAGATCATTTTTATGCTAAAAGAGGCTTCGCAGTACGATGCAAAACTCATGGAGCAGAAGATCCAGAAGTTCTGGGATGAAATAGATGCTTATTCTAAAGTGAGAGAGTTTCGAAAAAATGGTAAAAAATTCTTTTTTGTAGATGGACCTCCCTATACCACAGGAAGGATCCATCTCGGTACAGCCTGGAACAAGATCATCAAGGACTCCATATTGCGCTACAAATCAATGAACGGCTTTAATATCCTGGACAGGGCTGGATGGGACATGCACGGTCTTCCGATCGAGGTAAAGGTGGAAGGGGTCCTGGGGTTCAGATCAAAAAAAGATATCGAGAAATACGGTGTTGGGAATTTCATCGCCAAATGTAAGGAGTTCGCTCTCACGCACAGAGATGAGATGACGCTCCAGTTCAAGAACCTGGGTGTGTGGCTCAACTGGAAAGACCCGTACATGACCCTTCGTGATGAGTACATCGAGGCGGCATGGTGGACCCTGAAACAGGCGCATGAAAAGAAATTGCTTGAGAAAGGTCTGAGGGTCGTGAACTGGTGCCCGAGGTGCGAGACCGCAATAGCCGAGTCAGAGGTAGAATATGCAGAAGAGACAGATCCTTCAGTCTATATAAAATTCCAGCTCAAGGGGGAGGAGGATACCTCTATCGTGATATGGACCACAACTCCCTGGACCATTCCTGCCAATATCGCGGTCGCGGTGCATCCCTCTTTTGAGTACGTGAAAGTAAGGGCAGTAAAGGAGGATAAGGAAGAAATATTGATAATGGCCGCCCAGCTCATGCAGAATGTCCTGAAACAGGGAAGATATAAGAACTACGAGATACTCGAGACCATGCCGGGAGAGGATATGAAAATCGAGTATGAGCATCCTCTAAGAGATAAAGTACCGCAGCAAAAGGCTTTCAAGCACAATGTTTATCTCGCAGATTTTGTCACTGCAGAGAATACAGGATGCGTGCACATAGCGCCGGGGCATGGCATTGACGACTTCGAACTCGGGGTGAAGAACAACCTGCCCATATTCTGCCCTGTAGGTCCTGATGGCAGGTACACGGAAGAGGCAGGGGAATATAAAGGGATGCATGTCAGGGATGCAAATGAAACCGTGCTCGACGATCTCTCTGGAAAAGGGCTTCTCCTTGCAAGAGGTACGATCTCGCACAGGTACGGGCACTGCTGGAGATGTAAAACCCCGATAATATATCTTGCCACAGAGCAGTGGTTTCTGAAGGTAACCGAGATTAAGGACAGGATGCTCGATGAGATCAGGAAAGTCAGGTGGTATCCTGAATGGGCAGGTTCTGCACGATTCGCTGACTGGGTCACAGGATCACGCGACTGGTGTATCTCGCGCCAGAGGTACTGGGGAATCCCTGTTCCTGTATGGATATGCGAGTCCTGCGGCGAGATCGAAGTGATCGGGACGATGCAGGAACTGATGGAGCGGTCAGGCAAGCCATCGCTGGATGACCTTCACAGACCCAACGTGGACAGCATCTTTATCAAATGCAGGTGCGGTGAAAGGATGAAACGTGTGCCTGATGTGTTTGATGTCTGGTTCGACTCTGCTGTTGCTTCGTGGGCAACTCTGCGCTTCCCGCGCGATGAAAAGACGATCAAAGAATGGTGGCCTGCTGATTTCATCACAGAAGGGCATGACCAGACGCGAGGCTGGTTCTATTCGCAGCTCGGCGCAAGCATGATAGCCTTTGGTAAAGCCCCGTACCGGAGCGTGCTGATGCACGGCTTTACCCTGGATACCGAGGGCAAGAAGATGTCAAAGAGCCTTGGCAATGTCGTGACGCCTGAAGAGGTGGTTTCACGTTACGGGGCTGAGTCCCTGCGTTTATATGTTCTTTCACAGAACGCTCCCTGGGAAGACCTGAAATTCAGCTGGGATGAGGTTGCCAATGTGCACAGGATGCTGAACATCCTGTGGAACGTGTATCGCTTCCCTCTGCCTTACATGATTCTTGATAATTTTAACCCGTTTGATGTAAAGGAGGTTCCAGAAGGATTGCGCCTCGAGGATAAATGGATCCTCTCAAGAGTGCAGTCGCTGATCAAACAGGTGGATGCTGCGATGTCTGAGTACAATCTCCATAAAGCCACACGCCCCATATCAGAGTTCGTGCTCGAGGACCTGTCGCGCTGGTATGTACAGCTCATCCGTCCCAGGACATGGCGCGAGGCGAATGATCCTGACAAGCTGGCTGCATATTATACTCTGTACGAAGTCCTGGTCACGGTCACAAAGCTCATCTCACCTTTCGCACCTCATATTTCAGAGGAGATGTACCAGAACCTTGTAAGAAACGTAAATCCAGATGCACCTGCAAGCCTTCACATGTGCGACTGGGTAACACCCGATGAAAAGTTCATTGACCTCGAACTTGAGAAAAGGATGGATACCGTGAGGGAAATAGTCGAGGCATCATCCAATGCGAGGCAGAAACTGAAGAGGAAACTGAGATGGCCTGTGAAAAGGATCGTCGTGGTGCCGGTGAAGGATGAAGTTGCTTCCGCGGTCAAAAGCCTTGAATCAGTGCTGAAAGAGCAGACAAATGCCAGGGAGATCATTCTTCTAAAATCAGGGGAAACATGGGAAGAGCTTGGAGTGGAAGTACTGCCTGTTCATGCAGCACTTGGCCCTGCCTTCAAAAAAGAGGCAGGTAAAGTCCTGGCTGAATTGAAAACCGTGGACGGAAGAGCGCTCAAGAAAGCGATCGAAGAGGAAGGCAGCTTCAGACTGAAGGAATGGACGATCACAAAAGATATGGTGGGTTTCAGAGACTCTATTCCCCCTGCGATCGCTCAGGCTGCGTTCTCATCGGGTGAGGTCTTTGTTGACACAGAACTCACGCGCGAGATCGAGTCAGAAGGCTATGCCCGCGAAGTGATCCGGCGGTTGCAGGACATGAGAAAGGAGTTAGACCTTGCTGTGGAGGAAGAGATAGAGGCGCTCGTGGAGATCAGGAACGATAAAGTGCTTGAGCTTGTATCAGAGCTAAAGGAGTTCATCTCAGGAGAAGTTCGGGCAGCCTCGCTTGTCCTTGGCTCGGATGTTGAAATCCAGGGCGATCTTGTCAAGGACTGGGACGTGGAAGATGTCAGGATGAGGATGGCAATCAAAGGAACGGTCAAAACGTCTTGAAAAATCCCAATATAATTCTGGTCAGATATGACGAACTTGCTCTGAAGAGCAAGAAAGTCAGGGCAATGTATGAAAGTATCCTTATCAGGAATTTGAGAGCAATGCTCAATGCAGATGGCAGTTCGTATTCAGAGATAGAAAAGGAGATGGGCAGGATCTTCATACATTCTCAGGATCACAATGCCCTGAAAAGCGCAGTGAAAGTCTTTGGAGTGGTCTCTGCAAGCCCTGTCTCTTCCTGCGATCCATCTCTTTCCTCGACCTCAGAATTATGTGCCCAGGTGGGTGCAGATATGCTCAAAGAAGGGCAGTCCTTTGCGATCAGGGCAAGGAGGGCAGGAACACATGATTTCTCATCCAGGGATGTAGCCAGAGCCTGCGGAGATGCGGTATTGCAGAGGATGAAAAGAGGTGTCAGGGTTGATCTTGACAATCCGGATGTTGAGATCTCTGTGGAGGTCAGGCAGGAAAAAGGCTACGTTTTCACGGAATCAGTAAAAGGTGTGGGAGGTCTTCCGAACGGGACCCAGGGAAAGATGGTGGCGCTCATCTCAGGCGGCATAGATTCTCCGGTCGCAGCCTGGCTGATGATGAAACGCGGGTGCGAGATAATACCCCTGTACCTCAATAACGAGCCTTTCTCTGATGGGACGACACGCAACAGAGCAATGCAGTGCATAGACGTGCTCCAGAAATGGTCGCCGCATAAAAGACTTACTGTTTACGAGGCGCCTCACGGCGAAAATCTCCTGGCATTCCTGAACAGCTGCGATAACAGGCTCAACTGCGTACTGTGCAGGAGGATGATGTACAGGATCGCAGGAGAAGTTCTAAAGCTTGAAGGGGCTCACGGGATAATCACAGGCTCTTCGCTCGGTCAGGTCGCTTCGCAGACATCGCAGAACATGCTTGCAGAGATGCATGGAATGGAATATCCGATATATCATCCACTCATCGGGCTTGATAAACTTGAGATCACAGATATTGCAAGGAGGATAGGCACTTTGGAGCCTTCAACAAAACCAGCGACATGCTGCATGGCTGTACCTGAGTATCCATCCACAGCAGCAAGACTTCATGATGTCACAGATGCAGAAAGGCAAATAGATGTACCCTTACTTGTTGAATCTGCGATGAAGGACATCAAAAAATTTTCCCTTTGAGCGTTCTGAAAAGGAGGATGAGCGCAAGCAATACCGGTATCTCACCGAACCCGGGTGATTCTTTAGGCGATTTCCCGCGGTTTTCTTTTATAAAGAGCACCATCTCCTCCGGTCCGAGATAGCCTATGTACCTTGCAATCTCTCTTCCTTCTGGATCAAGGAGCACGACAGTGGGATAATATTCAACTCCGTATTTTTTTTTCAATATCTATCCTTTTCTGAGTATCCACTTTTATTGCAACAAAATCCCTCATCTCTGAGACCACGCGATCATCGGGATATGTCCCTTTTTCCATCGCTATGCATGGCGAGCACCAGTCCGCGTAGAAATCGAGGAGCATGGGTTTATCATGTATACCTGCGGCAAGCATGCCTTCCTCATAGGTGTACCAGTGAATGGGTTCTGCATCTGCCTGGGCAACAGGGCTCAGTAGAAACAACAGCATCAATGCCAACATCATCAGGATAGAATTGGCTTTTCGGGGTATAAAGAATATTCGAAAAGCGTTCATTTTTTGATTTTCGTTTCCCCGAGCACCCTTTTTATTAAAGGTGCGTCTCCGAACACGTCCTCCCGCTTCCCTTTTCCATTGAGATAAACTGCAACAAGGATTATCGTCAGCCCGATCTGGGGATTATCAGAAGCTACCCCCATACCCACCAGCGCAAGAGCAGCTGCGATCATGCCCCGCAGAGCACCTTTTCTGTATGATTCGATCTTTGTTCTGTGGTAGATCCTGATATCTCTGAGGGTAAGGAAAAGGATTGCAAAGAACCCGAATGCTGCGATGTATACGAATATCATATCAAATCAAGCTGGCGACCCTGTCTGGTTTTGTGCGCTTCAGATATTCTTTTATCATCGCTGGAAAAGACTTTGCGTTCACGAAACGAAGCCCTATTTGCTCAGCCCACTTCTGGATCCCCATATCGCTTGCAACCACTGCTGCATCGAGCTCCTTTGCAAGCAAAAGAACGTCGATATCTGGAGCGCTGTCCAGAATTCCGTAGCGGAGCGCATTCCTGTACTTGTCCCTGAACTTGCTGATGATCTCACCTATGACATTGCGCTCGATCTCAGGTTCTATCTCATGCTTTGATTTTGCTTTCGTGGTGCGGAAAAGGCATTCAGTTGCTCCTTCCCAGATCGCCTCTTCTGCCACGTCCATTCCTTTGTTTATGCGCCCGCGCATGAAGTCCACGTAATCGTAGAATATCTTGGACGGGATTTTCACCTCAAACCTGTCAGGTGTCTTTTTCACAAGCCATGTATCTATCTTTGCAAGTGTCTCCTCATCGCAGCCATTGTTCCTTGCAAAATCCCTCATCTCATTGTATACAGAAGGAAAGGGAATATAGCAGCTTATCCCGAGATGAAGGCGCGCCTCTGCTATGATATCAAGGATGCCGCTCATTGCAACACAGAGTGTGCCTCCCTGGAGTTCTCGCGTCTGCGTATCTGTAAGGGCACTGGTATCAAGGACGAATCGCTGACGTATCACCTTATATAATTATCTTTATCGAGTTAAGAAACTTTCTATGCAAGGAAAACGTTTTTAATGTTCAGGACATGAAGAACTTCACATGCCCATAGATCCGATCTGCAAAGAACCAGTTAACGAGAGTACAGAGTTCAGATCAATTTACAAGAACAAAGAATACTATTTCTGCTCTGAGAACTGTAAAAAGAAATTCGATGAGCTGGATAAAAGCGTGATCAGGGTCAGACGGTCATTAAAGGATAAAGAGAGGATATCTTTCGGGAAGCTAAAACGCGAGATCATAGACCCTGGGATCTGCACGCTCTGCGGTGCGTGTGTGGCAAGCTGCGAAGTACTGGCTATCGCCGCCGGGAAACCGGCGCTCAAAGGACCGTGCACAGCGTGCGGCGTGTGTTATAACCAGTGCCCACGCACCATAACCACAGAATCCAGCCTGATCGGGAACGTGCGCGATGTCTTTTCCGCAAGATCAATGCTGTCCGAGGTGAAAGGACAGGACGGCGGCGTGGTAACGTCAATGCTGTTATATGCTCTGGAAGAAGGGCTGATAGACAGCGCTGTTGTGACTGTGAAAAGTGAGGATGAGCCCTGGAGACCTGTGCCGATAATAGCGCAGACGAAGGAGGATTTACTGCGCTCGGCAGGTTCTATTTATGTGCATTCCCTGACCATGGAGACCCTGATGAGCGCGATAAAGAGAGGCTCGCGATCCATAGCGTTCGTGGGACCATCGTGCAACATCGATGCAGTGCATAAAATGCAGAACTCCCCTTATGGATTGCTGCATATGTTCATGAGGGCGAATATCCTGAAGATGGGGCTTTTCTGCATGGATACCTTCAATTATGAAGGCATAAAAAAATTCCTCGAAGAAAAAGCAATTCCACTTTCAACAGTCCAGGAAATGAAGATCAGGAAGGGAATGTTCAGAGTCAAGGCGGAATCAATCCAAATATTTCCATTGAACGAGCTTGATATCTACCGCAACGGCTCATGTACTGTATGTACGGATCTGACAGCAGAGAAGGCTGATCTCTCGTTCGGCGGCGTGGGATCAAAGGAAGGGCACACCACTGTACTTGCACGCACAGGGCTTGGTCTTGAACTTTTCCATGATGCTGAGGACAGGGGATATATCAGGATAGAGCCGCTTGCAAAAGAGGGGCTTGAAAGCGTTCTCAGGCAGGCTAAATCCAAGAAAGTGCAGATGTACATGATAAAGAAGAGGATGGAAAAGGGGACTGCCATCAAAGCTATTTCATGATTTCATCTCTCAAATTCAAAGCTTTCACCGGGCCTGAGTATCACCACTTCACTGTCGCATAAAGTAGATACCAGCTCAATTATGGATTTTTGCGAGTTCGACCGTATCGCCCAGATGGTCAGAATGCCCGTGCGTCACTGCGATGATATCGATCCCGGCATCCTCCTTCGAAGCGACTGGATTCTATGATATAAAAGGGTCGATGAGCACTTTTTTGTTCTCCGCGAGCTGGAAGCATGAATGTCCGATCCATTTAATGTTCATAAGCCCTCACTTTGAATTGATCTGTTTTTATGATCTGATGATATTTCAAGTGATCTGTACGCCTGCACATCATTTATTTTATCTTTTATTATTTAACCCCTTTATTTCAAATGGAAAAATAAATTGTAATCGTAATGAGCATGATGTAATCTGAATTTAAGAACAACGGCTGCACCATCTGATTGTCGCAATATCATCCAATTTACCGATATCGAATTTAAAACATTTTTTAATAGTGGTCGCGAATTTGACCTGGACAACCTCAGTTTCATCTGAAGAATATGAGTATAGTGGGCAGGTGGGGATTATGGTGGTGTAAAAAAGGATTTCTGCCCACTATTAGTTCGTATATAAGCGAATTATACTATATAAAGTTTGCGGGTCTCTTCCTAAAACTTCTTGCATGATGCAGATGTATATTTTGAACAATTATGTCACGGACCGGTCGGATTGTAAAATCCGAGGCATCAAGAGGATGCTCCATGGTTTGGGAATCCTTTTTTTCTGGAATTTAGCATTGCAATTCAGGCGCAGGATTTTGTATTAAAAAAGATAATGAGAGGATATAGAAACCCTGCTGCTTCTGAAAAATCATAGCATAATAGCATCATCGAATTTTTTAAAATGAGGATCTCCTGTCAATACATTTATTTTTCTGCTCCTGGCGGATGCAAGTATTATTGCATCTGCAAGACCGAAATCAGGGGTCTTAACTTTATTTTCAGCATGTATTTTTGCAGCTTCAACTGCAATATTTTCATCCAGCAAGACCACAGCGCATCTTTTCAATATGAAATCCTTTCTTTCTTCTGCTTTTCCATCGGTTCTGAGAGATTTGGAATATATTTCTGCGATTACAATCGGAGACGTATATATTTGTGAGTCATCGTCGACGAATCTTTTGACTTTTTCACCCTTAAGAGTTCCCATGAAATATTCCATCCAGGCGAACGAATCCAGAAACATTATATTCTATCCTCATGATCTCTAAGGTCGGATAAATCAGTCTTGGGCATTGTCCCAAAGAGGCTTTTCTTCTCTTTGAAAATTGTTTTTATTAAAATTTCATTTATTTTTTCTGATATATTTTTCGCCCCGGCTTCTTTTTTAAGGGTCTGGTAAACATCTTCTCTTAATTTTATTGTAGTTCGGACGTATTCTGCCATCATCAACACCTACATATATGATATCATCTACATCAACATAATACTTGTGGTGTATATTTATAATGCGCGCCTGATTTTCAAGTTTGAGGAAGTTTTCTGGAATCTATCGTCTTTCGAGAGTATGGTGTTGAGCGCATGAGAGCAGTCACCTATACCCCGTACATTAGTCAGCAATCGAAAGAAGGGCATATATTTGTCAATGAAAAAGGAGAGCAGTTGAGCCTCGAATGGTTCAATGAGCTCATAAACCACTATGCTAAAATCATTGGGATTCAAAAAATCGCAGGAGTTATTTCCTTTTTTTTGCGGCTCGGTTTTTCTATTTTTGAACTGCTATTACTTTGTAAGAATATAATAATTATTGAAAATGTCGTGGGACAATTTCTTGACCTCAACTTTTGTAAATCCTGCTTGATGTAACATCTCTCGCGCTTTTTCTTCACCCCACATCGCACCGAGTCCCTTTCCATTCAGGGCAAGTGAAACCGTCATGCAGTGCATACAGGAAACCGCATACATGAATGGTCCAATAGGATGATCCATATTGTTCTGCAAATGACTGGAGGCAGCAATATCCTGCATGAGATATATTCCATTATGCCGCAGCGCATGAGCAATTCCTGCCAGGACTTTTTCAGGATTGCCCTGATCGTGGATGGCATCAAAGGTTGTGATAAAATCATACTTCTCCTTCGCGTCCATTTTAGCCACGTCCTTTACTTCAAACCTGATATTGGTCAACCCGTATTGAGCAGCTTCCGCTCTGGCGGTAGTAACAGCCTCTTTAGAAAAATCGTATCCTGTGAACCTGCTATTGGGGAATGTCCTTGCCATGAGATTGATGGCTCTGCCGCTGCCGCACCCTGCATCAAGAACATCAATGCCTCTTTGCAGGTGTTCTGTTAGACCGGGCACAAGGGGAAGAATATGATCAAATAGCGGTGCAACGATTGTCTGCCCACTATCTTCGGCCATTATCTGGTGGAATCGTTTGAACTCTGAATATGGCACTCCACCTCCCTTCTTGAAGCATTCAATAATCTGATCTTCGACAGTTCCAATCATAGAAATGTATTGCGCAAAAACCGACATGTTGTTCGGTGCTGCGTCACGTGTCATCCATGAAGCATGTTCAGGGGGAAGAGAATATAGCGCCCCTTCTGGATTATATTCGATGATCCTGCCAACCACCAATGCGCCCAGCCATTCGCGAACATATCGTTCATTCAGTTTTGAAGCAACAGCAATTTGTTCACTCGTGGAGGGCGGTAGTTTACTCATTACATCGAATTGTTTTTCTCCCATATTTTCCTCCACGATGTTGTTGTTCAACATTATGGATTTTACTTCATCAAGATAAATAGTTTTACCCAAATCAAAATTAATCGATGCTTGACGTCATGCAATTAACATGCATGAGAACGAAATCTCAATCATTCTGAGATTCTAACGTTTGATGTTATCCCAGAAATCTCTGCATATCTAACTTTTTTATAGCCTCAGAAAATGGAATGACGAATAATCCATTTATGTCTTTTTGGGCGCCGAAGTATTAAGTTTTGGGGATATTCTGGATTCCATCGCCTTTAAGAGCATGAAAGAAGCCTATCGGAGCCGTCACTATCCCCCGCGCCTCAATATCCTGCCAGATCTTCCTTTAATTTTCCTGGCAACATAACTCAGGTAATATTTCGAAGTTATTACGAGAATAGTGAAAATATTCCTTATTTCCTTTTCTTCCCCTCATGCATCTTCTTGACCTCTTCTTCTGCTGCCTGCAGCTTCGCCCTGTGCTCTTCATATATCTTTGATATGTTCTCCATGGCACGCTCAAGCCTTTTCTTGAGAACCACCAGTTCCTGTGTTGAGAGATTGTAGTTTGGAGTGTTCTCGATCCACAGCTGCTCTATATCTATGAGGGCGTTGATCGCAGCTTTTGTTCTGTTTATCGTGGCCTCGTCCATGGGTCGTAATAATACCTTTTGTTAAATCAAACTTTGCACAGGTTCTAAATCAAATGCTCTGCGATCCCCTCAGAGATCACATGGTCGCAGTAGATGCACCTGAGTTCCACTGGTTTCTTGTTAACGATGAACTTTGATGTAACAGGTTCATTCGTGTTGGAAATGCAGTTTGGATTATCGCATTTTACCACGCCTTCAAGGCTGTCGGGCAGATCAACTTTATATTTCTCGATGACCTCAAAATCCCGGATGATATTAATGGTTGCATTGGGTGCGATCAGTGAAATCCTGTCCACTTCCTCCTCTTCAAGTTCCCTGTCCTCCACCTTGACTATGTCCTTTGATCCCATAACCCCGCTCGGTACGTTCATGGCAACGCTCACCACTGCTTTCGTTGTGCCTGAGATGCCGAGTATCCGCAGCACATTGAGCGCCTGACCTGCAGTGACATGATCGATCACTGTCCCGTGCTTTATCCTGCGCACTCTCATCTCTTTTTTTGATGACCCGGTCGAAAAAGTATCTGTATTTGCACCAGATTCGGTCATAATGCCTCCATCGCCATCGCCAGCAGTGTCATTCTTACAGGGACACCGTAGAAAGCCTGCTCAAAATATCGAGCATATCGAGTCCCGTCCACAGCAGGGTCGATCTCATCCACACGCGGAAGCGGGTGCATGACGATAAGATTATTTCTTGCTTTTTTCAATAATTCTTCAGTCACCCTGTAGCTCCCCGCAACTTTCTGGTATTCTGAAGGGTCGGGGAACCGTTCTTTCTGGATCCGCGTGATATATAATACGTCAATGTCATCGATAACACCTTCAATATTCACTGTCTCGCTAACGCTTGCACCCTGCTTTTTCAGGTCTTTCTTGATCACATCTGGCATCTGGAGCTGCTTTGGTGAAACCAGGGTCATGTCTGCACGGTATAATGACAGGGCATAGGCAAGCGAATGCACAGTCCTTCCGTACTTGAGATCTCCCACTATCGCTATCTTGAGGTTAGAAAGGCTGCTCTCGCGCATTATGGTATAGAGGTCAAGCAGCGTCTGGGTCGGATGATGCCCTGCTCCATCTCCTGCATTGATTATCGGGACTCTTGAGTGCTCAGCAGCCATTCGTGCAGCCCCCTCGCGTGTATGACGGAGAACGATCGCATCTGCATAGTTTCCAATAACACGTATGGTATCAGCAAGAGTCTCACCTTTCGCTACAGAGCTCGATTCTATGGATCCGAGATCTATCACGTCTCCGCCAAGCCGCTTCATAGCGGTCTCAAAAGACATCCTGGTACGCGTGCTGGGTTCATAGAAAAGAGTTGCAAGTATTTTGCCGGAGAGCATGTCCGATTTTTTCCCTTTTGCGATTGGTTCAAAACCTTTTGCTCTCTTCAGGATAATATCAATCTCATCCCGTGAAAAATCCTTCATTGAGATGATATGATGCAACATCGAACCTAATATGTGATATTATAATTTAAATTTATTGATAATTAGCCCTGTATCAAGCCAAGATATTGAGGAGCTATTTCCTCTGACAGGACTATGGTCTCGGTAGCTGAAATCATTCTTACTCCGTCCTTCTGCGCCTCTTCTGCCTTTATGACGATCAGAATCGGGTCATCGGTATGGATTTTCGCAACTTCAAGCGCTTTCTCAGGAGATGTGCTAAGATGGACATATCTCTGCTTCATGGGCTTTATCCCTTTCTCAAGTAAGATATCCACCTCTTCCCTGCTTGCCCCATAATACAGTTCAGGAAGCGTATTTTCAGGAAAATCAAGTTCAACGTCTACAGAATGTCCATATCTTGCGCGGATTTTCCTTCCCTGGATCTCATATCTTCCTTTTGCATCAGATTCTACTATCGAAAGAAGTTTCTCTTTGTTCGCCCATTTGTAGCGTGTTTTCATGGCATCGCACAATACGTCCAGATCAACCCATCCATGCTGGTTCATGGCAAGCCCCAGGTCGTCCGGAAAATGCCTGAGCGCACCCGAGATAAAGCGGCCGAGCCTCTCTGTCTGCTCATCGTTCAATAGCAGGACTCCAGCATCACCGCATCTGCATTCCATTCCCCTGAAGGCTCCATGGGTCGGGCATTTTTTAATCATTTCTCATGCTTATATGAATCATCAGTTATATAATTTACCAACTTATTTCGAATACCTGCATCTATTTTCCTGGTGCTCATAACAATCGCTAGCGCCCGGACGACTGCACCAATATTCACTATCATAGAAGTATATTTGCATGTGATATTAAGGAATACTTGAAGAGAATAGTTTATTAATAATATATTTGAAAAAACCACAATCTTAATTTATTCCCCGAACTAATTACATTTCAAAAGGGTGAAATAAATCAATGGACATCACAGAAGCTGTGTTCGAGCAGGCTGATGAAATCGGACCTGAAAAGATCGTTTATTTATATGAACCGAAAACAAGGATGAAAGCCATAGTTGTCATAGATAACGTGGCTGCCGGTCCTGCTATCGGTGGAGTGAGGATGGCGCCTGATGTTACCGCGGATGAGGTCAGGAGGCTTGCGCGTGCCATGACGTACAAGAATGCCATGGCAGATCTGCCTCATGGCGGCGGGAAATCAGGGATAATTGCTGACCCCAAGACCGTGGACAAGGAGCAGGTGATAAGGATATTTGCCAGGGCGATAAAATATCTGGAAGAATATATACCTGGACCTGATATTGGAACCGATGAGACCTGCATGGCGTACATCCTGGATGAGAACTCCCGCTCTGTCGGTCTTCCAAGAGAGCTTGGCGGCATTCCGCTTGACGAGATAGGAGCGACCAGCTATGGCGTTGCTCTATGCGCTGAAGTGGCAAAGGATTATATCAAACTTGACCTGCATGGGGCACGACTTACGATCGAGGGATTTGGAAACGTCGGAAAACCAGCAGCGCGCTTCCTTGCAGAAAGAGGTGCTATTCTCATTGCTGCAAGCGACTCAAAAGGCACGATCTATAATCCAGCAGGTTTAAATGTTGAGGTATTGATACGAATAAAAGAAACAACAGGCTCTGTAATAAATTACAAAGATGGGGAGGTATTGAAAACCACTGACCTGATTACGATAAGCACCGATATCTTCATTCCTGCAGCTCGTCCTGATGTGATAACAGAAGCCAATGCTGATGTACTGGATGCGAAACTGGTGATAGAAGGCGCCAACATCCCTATTTCAGAAAATGCAGAGAAGATGCTTCATGACAGGGGAATCCTTGTTATTCCTGATTTTGTTGCCAATGCAGGCGGAGTGATCACAGCATCTGTGGAATATCATGGTGGTACCGAGGCGACGGCGTTCGAAAAGATCAAAAGTACCATTCCCAGGAACACAAAGGAGATCCTTTATAAAGTATATCATGAAAAGATGTATCCCAGGGAAGCCGCACTTGCCATTGCAAAAAGAAGGGTATTGCATATGATGAAGTACAGGAAATAAAAGCAGGATTTGTGGTGTAAATGGGACTTTCATCCATATTTGAACCTGAATCCATAGCCGTAGTGGGGGCGTCAAACAATGTAAATAAATGGGGAGGCAGAATACTGAAAAACATATTGAGCAGCTTTAATGGAACTGTTTATCCGGTGAATCCAAATGAGGAGAACATACTGGGCGTACCCTCTTATCCTTCTGTCCTTAATATTCCAGGCGAGGTCGAGATGGCAGTGATAGCGTTGCCTGCACAAGCTGTCCTTCCTGTCGCAGAGGAGTGTGGAAAAAAAGGTGTAAAAGGACTTATTGTGGTGAGTGCAGGGTTTAGCGAGACTGGAAACGAGGAAAGAGAAAAAGACCTCTTATTAATAGTCGAAAAGTATGGCATGCGTATGATCGGACCGAACACGCTTGGCATCGTCAATGAACCTGTCAGCCTGAACGCCAGCATCATAGATAGACTTCCAAGTAAGGGCCCATTATCTTTCATTACACAGAGTGGAACACTGGGGCTTGCACTCGCCGAATGGACTATCGATATGGGACTCGGGCTCTGTAAAATAATCAGTACAGGAAATAAGGCAAATATTGATGATGTTGACATAATCGAATTCCTGGGTAACGATCCTTCAACCAGCGTTATAGCAATGTATGCAGAAGGGATAAAACGAGGAAAAGCTTTTATGGATGCTGCCATCCGCATTAAGAAACCAATAATCGCGATAAAAACAGGGGTATCAAAAAGAGGATCTGAGGCTGTTTTTTCGCATACAGGCTCCATTGCAGGATCTGATGAGATTTTCTCCGCGGCATTCAAGCAGGCTGGAATACTCCGTGTAGAAAGCATAGAAGATGTATTTGATGCTGCGCTTGCTTTCTCATGCCAGCCTCTCCCAAAAGGAAACAATGTTGCAATTCTCTCAAACGGTGGAGGGGCAGCCATCGTTGCGACTGATGAATGTGAGAAGCATGGCATCAATATAGTTGATCTGACAGAAGATACGCGAGAAAAAATAAAGAATATCGTCCCTGAATATGCTTCCATTTCAAATCCAGTAGACACTGCCGCTGCTGTTTCTTACAAGATCTATAGAGAGGCGATAGAGGCGCTGCTTCATGATCCGAATGTAGATGCATTGATAGTAATTTATGTGCATACCCTTATGTCAAATGCAAGACCGCCTGCTGCTGCGGTGGCAGAGATGAAAAAGGAGACCCAAAAACCAATAATCACATGCTGGCTTGGAGGCGTGGGTACAGAAGAAGGAATCGAGATTTTGAAGATCGGCGGTCTGCCTAACTATTCTGTTCCAGAAAGGGCGGTTAGAGCTTTGGCTGCGCTTATCAGGCACAGAGAATTCCTCAAAAAAGTCAAGATCGGAGGAGAAGTATGAAAATCCTCACAGAGCATGAGGCTAAAAAACTCTTATCAAAATATGGGATCCCTGTGACAAAAGAAAGCATCGCAGATAGTGCTGATGAAGCTTTTGCGATTGCATCGCAGATCGGAACTCCTGTAGCAATGAAAATCTCATCCCCGGATATTTCACATAAGAGCGATGTGGGCGGAGTTGTCCTGAATGTGAGAAGAGGAGAAGTGAGAACTACTTACAACAGGATCATATCACAGATTAAGAAGGCTGTTCCTGATGCGAATATCGAAGGCGTGCTCGTGCAGCAGATGGCTCCTCCCGGTCATGAGATCATTGTTGGTCTGAAGAAAGATGTACAGTTCGGTCATGCAATTATGTTCGGGCTTGGCGGCATCTTCGTGGAGGTGTACAGGGATGTGTCGTTCAGAGTAGTTCCTATAGAGAAAAAAGAAGCACTTGAGATGATATCTGAGATCAAAGCCCATCCTGTGCTAAGAGGCATCAGGGGAAGAAAACCTGCCAGTATACCTTCAATCGCTGATGTGCTTGTTTCAGTTTCAAAGATCGCGGAAATGGAGAAAATCATCGAGCTTGATATCAATCCCCTGATAGTGAACGAGGGCGGGGCGATTGCGGTTGATGCAAGGGCGATGGTGGAATAGTATTTTTTTATGTCGTGACTCCTTTTACCTGCCATTTCCCTTTTGCCCTGATCGGCAGCGAAAATGTAAATGTGCTCCCCTCACCGTATCTGCTCTCTGCCGATATCTCGCCGTTGTGAAGTTCCACAAGTTTCTTTGAGATCGCAAGCCCGAGCCCGGTGCCGCCGTAGTTCCTGGAGATCCCTGAATCAAGCTGCTCAAACGTTCTGAAAAGTTTTCCGATATCCTCTTCTTTGATCCCTATACCTGTGTCAGCAACAGAGAATATTGCCATATCACCATCTTCTTTCGTTTTTATCTTCACTGTCCCTCCTTCTGGTTTGCTGAACTTCACTGCATTGCTCAGCAGGTTAAACAGCACCTGCTTGAACCTCTGCTGGTCAGCCTCTATGGAACCCAGGGAAGGGTCAAGTTCTTTTATCAGGAGAACATTGTGCTTTGCTGCCTTTTCTTTTATAAGAATGAGCGTCTCATCTATGACCAGTGGCACCGACATCTTTTCGATGACCAGCTCGATTTTTCCAGCTTCCACTTTGGAGAGGTCGAGGATATCGTTGATAAGATCGAGAAGGAACTTGCTGCTCTTGAGAATGTTGTCCATATAATGCATCTGCTTTTCATTCAACTCACCCGGCATCTTCTGTCTCATGAGTTCAGAAAAGCCGATGATCGAATTCAGAGGGGTGCGCAACTCGTGGCTCATGTTGGCAAGAAACTCTGACTTTGCCTTGCTTGCAAACGCAAGATGCAGATTTTCCATGCGGATTTCTTCTGCTTTTTTAAGTTCGGTTATATCCCTTGCTATTCCCTGGGTCCCGATGATCTCTCCTTTTTCATTCCGAACCACTCTGACGTTGTGAAGTACGTTTTTCACAGTACCGTTCTTTGAGATGTACCTGTTTTCAAAATCAAAAACGTCTATGCCTTTCTCTATCATTTCCCTGAACTTTGTCAGTGTCTTTTCCCTGTCGTCAGGATGAATCCACCTCGACCACTCATGACCCACAACCTCTTCTGGCGATGCTTCCAGGATCCTGCAGCCAGCGTCGTTCATAAAGATCTGAATGCCTTCCCTGTCTGACATGTATATCACGTCTGTGGTCAGCTCAACGAGGTTTCTGTATCTTTCTTCAGACTCCCTGATCAGTTTCTCAGCACGCTTGCGTTCTGAAATATCCCTCAATATTCCCGACATCCCGATGATGTTCAGGTTAGCATCACGCAGTGGAGAGACCGATAAACTCACATCCACTGCTGCTCCGTTCTTATGCATGCAAATGACATCCAATCCTGAGATAACCCCGCCTGAGATGACATAATTAATGATCTCTTCCTTTTGATCAAGTTTATTCCGTGGAACCAGGATATCTGAAAAATTCTTGCCAACCACCTCCTCTGCATTCCAGCCAAATATCTTCTCTGCAGCCTGATTCCATGATGTAATGTCTTCTTTCAGATTCACCGTTATTATTGCGTCGCTGGCATTGTCGAAAAGGTTTTTGTATCTCTCCTCTGCAGCCTTTCGAAGCCTGTCTTCTGCTTCTGCAAGCTTCTCATACGGCAGCTCTACCGATGATCTGTAGAGCGAGAGGTGAATAAAATAGAATCCTGTCACCATGAGCAGATGCCCTGAGAACTCATGTGAGAAATATACAAGGTTGCTCACAGTTACAATGATCAGACCATCTATCAAAAACATTATGTTCTTCTGTCCGGTGTTTCTGATCCTTATCACATAGAGATAAGCTGCATATAAAGAGATTCCTGTGGTCAGAGCCAGGAGCAGGACCATCCCTGCGGATACGCCGTTTTCTGAACTGAACATTGGAGGCAGAAGATCAGAATAAAAGAGAACAGGAATAATTGAGATCAGGGTTGAAAAAACCGAAAAGATGAACAGTACAGATCTGTTGATGAAACCCGGCAGGGAATCATGATAAATAAACACACTTGCAAGAATAAATACTGCCAGAAAAATCCTTGCCTCGCCCCAGAATAACGCCACCTTCTGGGGAGAGTTGGGAGTGATGAAATCCGGCATAAAGGAAAAAGAAAAGGTATGGAGAAGGCTCAAAACTCCAACGATAAGAAAGGTCGCACCCAGGAAAAGGGAATGATTGTCCCTGCTTTTGCCGTATGCATACCAGGTCATCGCGAAGATCGAGAATGCAACGAACACTATCGAGATCTCGGTGAAGATCTCAATATATTCCTCAGCAGCATATGCAGCCAGTTCAAGGAAGTATCCGGAAAAAAACACTGCTGCGATGATCCCGAGTAATTTTATATAATGCCTCATGCCAGATTACTTCCTGTATTTTTCTAATCTCCTGAGGAAGTCAGATACGTCCAGGGGTTTTGAGATATACTCATCAAAACCTGCTGCAAGGAAACGTTCCCTGTCCCCTTTCATTGCGTATGATGTCAGGGCTATCACAGGCAGGTTTCTATGCTTTGCCTTGATGATCTTTGTCGCATCGACCCCGTCCATGCCAGGAAGCTCTATATCCATCAGTACAAGATCATAGGTCTCATGCTCCAGTTTCCTGAGCGCTTCCTCTCCATCTATTGCCTCATGAACAGTAAAGCCCCGTGACCTGAGTATCTCGATCACAAGTTCCATGTTGAGGGGGTTGTCTTCGACTGCAAGTACTTTTGTCATTTTACCCTTTTATCTATCATTATTATAATGAGTATCTTGTTCTATATAAATTTGTCCCAGCACAAAATAGTTTCTAAAGGGCAGGTTATCTCAAATACATCCAGTCATCTGTCCTGTATTTATTTTCTGCAAGTTCACTGGCTCGCGATATTTCACCTTCGCTCCATGATCCGAACTCACAGTCCTTCCCGTCTGTAAACGCCTCGACAAGGGCTTCATAGACTTCATTCTTTCCCGCAGTGCTGTGCCTTAAAATGCACGTTACCCTTTCCTCAGCATTTTTTATCATCTTATCGCTGATCTTCTGTTTGCTCACATTCAGCACATTGAACATGGTTTTCAGATCAAGGTCGTAAAGCAATGTACCGTGCTGGAGCAGTATCCCTCCTCTCCTTGTCTGCGCGCTGCCCGATATCTTTTTGCTGCCGACAAGGATGTCATTTATCGGTCTGAACTCTGCTTCTATTCCAAGCTTCCCGAGTCCACTGATGATCCAGCCGCATATCAATCTGTACGATTCGACGATGTTCTTCGGAAATAATGTCAAAGGAGCTATCACGCTGTATGTTATCTCTCTTTCAAGATCATGATAGACAGCTCCGCCTCCTGTCCAGCGCCTGACGCAGTCAACACCCAGCTGCCTGCATATCTCGAGGTTCACTTCATCCCTTATAGCCTGGAAGTAGCCAATGGATACTGCGGCTGGTTTCCAGGTATAGAACCGTATGGTAGGAAGAGAGATGCCTTTTCTTACGCTCTCAGTGGCAGCCTCATCAAGAGCCATGTTCATGGAGGCATCATGGACTTCCAGCTCCACAACCCTCCATTTCATCCAAGTCCCTCTTTTATGATCTTTGCCAGCGATTCAGGTCCAAGACCTACCATCTGGGCATCATGAACCTCCATGATCTCACGGATCCTGTAAGCAATGGTCTGATCGGTTGCATCTCTTTTCAAACCCAGGAGACCTTTCTCGATTTCTTCAAGGGTCTCTTCAGGATGCATGAAAAAATCTCCTGTGATCTTCACTCCTGTGATCACTTCATCGTATTCCAGGTCTACTTTCACAAGCTTTCCTTCTTTTACTTTCTGCTTTATATGAGCGATCATATAATGACTCCAGAAATCATCATTCCCACCTGCATTCTGGAATAGGACTGGAGGGATATATAATTTCTGCAATTTTAAAACAACATGGTTATAAATATATACTTAGTTATATGTTGCATCCTGCAAGAAGAATGCTTACCGTCTATATCGGGTCAATAAAAAGGAGAAATAAGGTTACATATGCCGGGCAATCATAATGAGATCGAAAAGCGCCTTTGGTCTGCCGCAGATGAGCTTCGAGCTAATTCCAAACTGAAATCCTCCGAATACTCTGTCCCGGTTCTCGGACTGATCTTCTTGCGCTATGCTGATCACAAGTTTACCATAGCCCGGAAAGAACTGGCAGGCAAAAGCACAGGCAGGCGCCCTGTGGGCAAGAC
>JAPZAV010000079.1 GCA_027460465.1 Candidatus Methanoperedens sp.
TCATCATTTCCGCAGTCGATATGGTCACATTTCAAAAAAATCCCTGTAACCCTATTACAACCATATAGCATAAATATCTACCGATTAATATAAATGATCATTATAATGATAAATATGACAAAAAAAAGCATTATTTGAGACTCTGTTTCTTAAAAGATCTATTATATCAAGGCGAATCTTTCTTTGAATATTTTGTACATAAACCGAAAGCTCAAAACAAGCACTGTTATGTATACTGATGAAATCATTGATACCAGTTTAAAATCAAAATCCCTTTTAATAAATGTAATTAGGACAATAAATACAAATAGTACAATTAAATAGAATAAAAAGCCGAATACCAGCGCTTTCTTCCAGGGCTTCATGCTGAACTTGAGGTCTAAATGTAACTCGATCATCCCTGTTTCTGATGCTATTTTCTCTTCAAAAGCGTCGTAAGTTGCCTGCTTTTCCTGGGTCATCCGTTCTTTTATCAGTTAGTCTTGTGATGTCTTCGAACATCTTGCCATCGGTCTTTTTCTTTTCTGATGTTTGATCCTGATTGCTTTCCACCGTCATTTCTGGTTTCCTGTCAGATTCTTGATTCTCTTCTCCCTGGAAGGATGCGATGTGAATAGATTCTCAAAAAAGCTCTCTTTCTGAGGGTCTATCAGGCAGATAAATCCAAGAGACGGATATCCTGTTACATTATTGTTCTCAAGGCATTCGATCGCGGAAAGAAGCGCGTCCCTGCTCCCGCATAATCTTGCTGCCTTTGCATCAAAATCGCTGTTCGATACCAGATGTACCATGGTCGCGGCAGGCGGCGCCACAAGTCCCATGACAAAGCGTCCGAACAGCTTTGGCGCCGGGTCGTTATAGTCTCCGAATCCTGTGAATACCGCACCCCAGCGCACTGCTGATGCGGTCATGGTCAGAATACTGGCAGCCAGGGAAACAAATGTTCTTAGGCGAGTAGCATCATCTATCTGGACTATATTATGTGCAAGCATTGCTTCGATCTGCTCGCTTTTCATCAAAATCTGTAACCTTTTTGGAAAAATAAGTACAGTCTCATTAGGGTTTTTCCCTGCGATGAAGCTGCCAGGCAAAGGCAGTTCAGTGACGTACAACGACGGTATGGGAACACCTGCTCGATTGCAGAGTACAAGAAGTTTTTCCTGGATTTCGGGAAGATCTTCATGCAAAATCGGATGTGCTTTATACATATATAATACCAGCCTATTTATATTAAAAATAATTGATATATTTAATAAAATTGAGACCACATACTTTACCTGTGCGCCAATCCTTGCAAAGAAGTTCTGTGACATAGATATATTCTTTAAGCAGAACAAAATGAATGTTCAGTTTGTTCTCCCTCTGGTTGCGTACGCTATCGGCTCTTTTGATGAGGTTCTGATCCTCACTTCTCCTCCAGCCTGGCACGAGCTCTCCTGGTATCTGGTACTGCTCTATCTTCAAGGTCACGTTATTATTGTCCATTCCTGTTATTTCCCCTGAGATGATCTTATATTTCCTGTCTTCCTCGTACTCTATCCAGTATTCGAATTCATCACCTGCTTCGTACATTACATTTGATTTCACTCGCCCATTTTTGAATGTGGTTGTGAAAATTTCATAGTAGAAATCCTTAAGTAATCCCGAAATATTGATTCTATTTATCAGTTCACTGGTTGATTTGGTCATATTTTTCTTAATAAATACCTCTGCGCTGCCGTCAGGTCTTTCTTTTAAGCTGAGGGTGAATCCATCCTCAAGACCAAGGGTTCCATTCCTTGGCATGATTTTCGTGTTCTTAGAGGTTCTGCTTATAAAATTAATACGCTGCGGATTTGGGAGCCAGTAGGGGTTGCCCAGGAAATATATCTCATCTCCTTGCCTTCTTGTTTTATAGACCGCTTTTCCTGCATCAACAGTAGCATTATATGAAAAGTGCATGCTGAGTTCTTCTGTAGAGATCTTATCGTTGAGATCATAGTGGAAGCCTGGGTAGCTCAGTCCGTTTATATTTAAAGAACTTCCAGGTAGAGTTGATTGTGGAGATCCGCGGATTTCCCCGTATGCAGCATAAGGGAACGCCATATCATCGATCACTCTGAATCCGATATTGCCGCCAAGAAGAACGCTTCCGTCGTTGATCTTGATTGGGTAGGAGTTTTTCATTGTGATTTCAGAAGAACTTATATTTGTGACTTCAAAATCACCTATGGAATCTCCATCTTTAAGTATGATTGGGTTATCTGAATAAAGTTCAGTATCTTTTACTTTCACTGAATTGAATGCTATTGAGTCTATCTCCGTCTTGAAGATCGTTGCTGAGTACCCCGCAACACTGGCTCTGTATTCGAAAATCTCCCCAACGCTGACAAGTCTTGAGTCGACAATACTTCCGCCCTTTAAAAGTTCGAGCATTGCCGTATCTCCTTTCGAGCTTATGAGCCCGAGAGAAATAGCATATCCGTTGTCAAGATTCCAGTTCTCACCGAGGTTCAATGTCGCTCCTGCATTCTTCATAAGTACTTTCGATAAAGTTCCGATATCATCCTTATTTATTATTTTATAACTCGAGCCTGTGAGCGATATCTCATCTCCGTGCATGGTCGAGATGTATGTTGCATTGCCTGGTTCTATTGTACTGTTGTCTGAGAAATAAATGAACAGTTTTTCATAGGATCTATTTTCATCAATGTTATAGAAAAATCCAGGAAAATTGCTTCCGTCTATTATTACGTCTCCTTTCATTTTTATCGGCATACCTCTAATATTGAACTCGAATTGCTGGAAGCTGGTCAGCACCACAGGTCTGGTGATGGTTTTATCTGGGATATCTTTAGTTAATTCAACGTATGGCTCTATTCCTATATCATCCCACCACACCTGTGCAGTATCATTTAATGCGATTGTATTTTGTACCCTGAAAGCAAGCCTTGTGTTTTTAGAGAAAAAGACAGGCACCTGTATTTTTCTCCAGCTATTGTTGCCCAATCCTTCCTCCCAGACGATATTTTTGTCCAGTAAAACCTGTTTGGAAATATTTGAAGTAGTATTTGAGTATGAATCCTTCACGAAAAAAGAAAGGATTGCAAGGGATTCCTTATCAACCGTGATGTTCTGAAACAGTTCGCCGTATTCTCCTGGACTTGCCGCATCAAGGTTGATCTGAAAAGAGCGAAGCGGGGATATCCAGGAGATATTCGTATAATTACCGGTTACGTTTTTGCCGCTGCTGTTGAAGTTCCATCCAGTGGTCTGCTCCATATCGCCGTTGATCAGTATAATGGATGCAATGAACTCATTTATATTGAATATCGGCTTTACCCAGAGGTGCACAGATCTGTAAGGGATATTATCTTTTAAAAGTACGAACTCAAGCTTGGATCTGGGATCTGCTCCAGCCATGGCTATGGATGAAGTCATCCATGGTATAAAGGTCACGTTTTCTAACCATTTGCTCTCATGAGCGAGAAGGACAGGCTGTTCTTTCAATATTCTTCCATCCAGCTGCACCCTCAGAGTATAGTTAACAGGTTGATGTTCATAGTTCTCTATTCCTACCAGGAGCTTTGCGGGTTTGTTAATATAGACTTCACTTGGATAATCCTCGGCTTTACCTTTTGACCCAAGGATGTAGAAAGCTGTGAACTTTTCAGGCTCGGTTGTAACCTTTGCATAAATCAGCATTGCGCTTACAAGAAGTATTGCAATGATCATCGTAATAATGAGCATTTTCTCGAGCGCAGGGTCATTTTCAGGACCTGTCCCGGTCTCTTTGCTTCTTATTATGCGGAAGAACGATGCTAGATCCTCGGTTGATAATTCATAGGCATCTCCTTTTAATCTCCATCTCTGGACAATTGTCCCAATCAAAAGAAGCCCAATGATCAATGAAAGGCTGATAACTATGGAGTTTGGTCTGAAGCCCCACCTGGTATAGTTGAGGGCAAAGCCGTCAAACACCGTGATCGCTATGCTGAGCCCGATGCTCAGCGTGAACCTCTCTATTGGACTGAGCTCGCCCCGCTTTGGGAACATCACTGCCATCAGCAGATAGCCAGGTAAAAAGAGAAGGAGAGGTAACGCCAGGATAATTCGCAGGAATGACTGGTTGTAAGGAGGGATGAGTATGAATAAGATTGATAGGATGATGAAGATCACACAGAGCTTGAGATCAATATCATGTATTCCTTTTTTCTCAGGCATTATTGACCTCTTAACCTTTCCTCTACAAATATTACTTTCCTTTGCAAATATTATGATCTGAGCGATTGTCAGTCCGATGGCATCCGCAAGAAGGTCCCATGCACTTGCCGTCCTGCCCGGCACGAACGATTGATGGAACTCATCGCTTATGCCGTATATTGTACCTATTATTACTGAGAACATGATAGCATAATTCATAAGAGCGGGATTTGAGGAATTCTTCAATGAAGAGTGAATCAAGAAACCGAATCCTGCATAAAGAATTATATGCTGAATCTTATCAGGGTATAAAGAGAAGATATAAAAGGGATACAAGAGAAATCTGAGATCTGAGTGCTCTATAGAATGCAGAAAATTGCCTAAGATCTTTATATTTAATAAATTAAATATTTCTTCCGGGTCGCCCAGACTTGATCTGGAAGAGAGGTAGAAAATCAGCAGTGCATAAAGGCATGTGGACAATAAATAGATTTTGAATCGACTATTCATATTTTCATATAAAGCAATTAAATCTCATATTGCAATTCTCTTTCAGTTAATCAATTTTTGGTGTATGGCATGCAAATCCTTCAATCTATGAAATTAACGATAAAGTCGATGAATATCTCATGGAGCATGAATTTTGTAAGATAAGTAGTAAAATGGTAGTATGATAGAAAAATCTTTTCCAGTAAAAGAAAACTGCATAGTTCTTATATTCTTTCATTGATTTTCGACATTATTAATTGCACTAATGTTAATGTCCATTGACCTTCTGGGGTAAATCCATAGTACTAAATGAAATATTATCTGCCAAATTTCACAATGTAGTGAAGTAGTTTGTTTTATAACTGTGATGAAATGTTTATCACTTTTACCCCAACGGGTATCTGGACATTAACACTAATCTTCATGTTTTGTTTCAACATTTAAAAGTCTTGAAAAACAATCCTAAGATTGATTCTGGCTTTAATTTTCTAACAAACGCTTCATTTGGAGTTTCACCCCATTACGGCTTCAACAATCCATGTATTATATCATTATACAAATTTTTGAATTCATTTGCTGATTTAAATTTATTTCTATGCTTGAAATATTCCTAAAATCTTTTTTCAATCAATAAAATCTTTATAGCTTGCATGAGTATTAGATTCTCTGGTGTGCTTATTTGAATTCTATATACTGGCTAATCCTTGAGATCGCACTTGTATTTCTCTTACCATTTTTCATCATTTTAATTTCCACTCCATACCTCATCCGAGAGCTCACAAGAAAAGGATTTGTGGTGAAGGATTTTCATAAGAAAGGAAACAAGATGATACCCACTGGAGGCGGGCTTGCCATAATACTTACTGCTCTTTTCTCGATATCAATAAACTCCCTATTTTATGATTTCGAGGTTGCAAACTATGTAGGATTGAATGTGATAATTCTTTTTAGCATGTTCGGAATTCTTGATGACATGATAGACATAGGAAGGCCGGCAAAGCTTGTTCTAATGTACTTTTTCTCATTTCCATTAATGAGCTATACCAATCACTCTGAAGTGTTATTTCCTTTGATCGGTAGTGCAGATTATGGTATTTTTTACGGTCAGCTTATTGTACCCACGTTTGTTCTCGTAGCTGCTAATCTTGTGAACATGCATTCAGGCTTCAACGGTATGTCGTCAGGTCTTTCAGTTATAATCCTTTTCTCTTTGATAATTAAATCTCTGATGACAGGAAACATAGATAGCATAGTTGCGATCATCGCAATTACAGGCGCCACACTTGGCTTTCATTTATTCGAAAGATATCCTTCCAGGATCTTCTGGGGCAATATAGGCTCTCTTACGGTCGGGGCAGCTATAGGGGTCCTAATAGTAATGCAGGGTTTCATATTCAGTGGATTCATAATGCTTCTACCCCATACCATCAATTTCCTGATGTACGTCTACTGGCGAGTAAAAAAATATCCGCAGGCAAAGTTTGGAAGAGTAAGAGAAGACGGCACACTTGAGGTGCCAAATAACCTCACCCTAAAATGGGTGCTTCCTTATTACAGGAGAGTGACAGAGAGGCAGGCAACATATGCGATGTATGCTGTCACAGCAGTGTTCGGCATCATCGGGATATTGATTCCGGGATAAGGATCAGGATGAATAACAAGAATAAGAGTTTCAAAATTTACGGACGAAGCAGCATCGGAAAAAATTCAATGATTGGCGAAGGTGTGATCATAGGCTACCCGACTGCTGATATTTTGAGGAAAGCCGCGGCATCGGGAGTAAATATTGAGGACATGGACTTCACAGGAGCTGCTATCGGGGATAATTCGATCATCAGGTCGAACTCCACGATCTATACAGACGTGGTGATCGGAGACGACCTGCGGACAGGACATAATATCATGGTGCGGGAAGAAACAAGGCTTGGAGATAAAGTGCTGATAGGCACCAATACCATCATAGACGGGCACACGGAGATCGGAAGCAATGTCAGCATCCAGGGGAACGTATATATTCCGCTCAATGTGATAATTGAAGATAATGTGTTCATCGGTCCGTGCGCTGTGCTCACGAACGATAAATATCCAATAAGGAAAAAATCCGACCTCAAAGGTCCCATACTGCGCAGAGGTGCATCTATCGGCGCAAACGCCACCATACTGCCTGGCGTTGAGATAGGCGAAGGCGCGATGGTGGCAGCAGGTGCGCTCGTGACGCGAGACGTACCGCCCTGGAAGCTGGCTGCAGGTTTTCCGGCAAGAATAAAAGAACTGAATGAAGAACTGAGAATATTGAATATGATCTGAGAATATGATCCCGATAGCAAAGCCTCTTATCGGAGAGGAGGAAATAAATGCGGTAGCAGAGGTTCTGAGATCAGGTAACATCGCTGAAGGCGAAAGGGTAAAGCGCTTTGAAGCTGCATTTGCGGAATTCACAGGAACATCACACGCTGTAGCAGTGAACTCAGGGACGGCTGCGCTGCATGTGGCGCTTCTTGCCCATGATATAGGACAGGGGGACGAGGTCATCACCACACCTTTTTCATTCGTTGCCACCTCCAATTCAGTACTATTCACAGGTGCTAGACCTGTTTTCGCTGACATCAAGGAAAATACTTTCAATATAGACCCTGGGAGCATTGTTGAGAGGATAAACTCAAGAACAAAAGCCATAATTCCTGTGCATCTATATGGACAGGCAGCTGATATGAAAAGCATTCTTGAGATTGCGGAAGATCACGACCTGATTATTATAGAGGATGCGTGCCAGGCACACGGCGCAGCGTTTGAAGGCAAAAAAGTGGGCTCATTTGGTACAGGTACGTTCAGCTTTTATCCTACAAAGAATATGACAACAGGAGAAGGTGGCATGATCACGACTGATGATAAAAAAGTGGCTGAACGCGCAGGAATGATCAGATCGCATGGCTCAAGGAAGAGATATTATCATGAGATCCTGGGATATAACCTGAGGATGACCGATATGGCGGCGGCACTGGGGCTTGTCCAGCTAAAAAGGCTTGATGGATTCAATGAGGCAAGGATAAATAATGCTGAGTATCTAACCGATAGATTAAATAAAATCAAAGGAATCAGAGTTCCATATATTGAAAAGCGCTGCAGGCACGTCTTCCATCAGTACACGGTGAGAATTGAAAATGATATCCCCAGAGATGATGTCGCATCTATTTTGAATAGCAAGGGTGTGGGAACAGGGATATATTATCCAGTCCCGATCCACAGGCAGCCTTTATATAAAGATATGGGATATAGAGATTCTCTGCATGTCTCAGAAAAAGCTGCGCAGGAAGTTCTTTCTCTGCCGGTCCACCCTGCGATGAGCAAAGAGGATCTGAATACAGTTTGCATAACATTGCATGAGATATTATGCTGAGCGCTTATTCTTGATATGATCACTATATCTCAAGATTGCTGTCTATCCTGACCTTGATGAGGGTAGCAGGCGAAGCTGTACCTGCGCATTTGCAGGAAGTATCATAGAAAAGATCTCCATAATCCTCTTCGTAATTGTCTGCCCAGCTTTTGTCAAGAGCTTCCCAATCTGCATCCATGATTTCAACATTTTTCCTCAATTTTTCCATGATGATAACCATGATTACTAATATCATATATATCTTTCCATAGCTCGAGTTCAATAGAAACGATGAATGATAATGATAATCCTTATAATGATAATTTTAATTTTTTTCCGATAAATTTAAATAATGTATCATTGTATAGATAGTCTTAGGGTTCGTGTCCAATGACCTGCTGCAGAAAATTTTATTTAAACCATTGCCTCATAATCTAAATTAAAGCGATGCGATGTGTTTTGCAGATTTAAACAGCATCAAATATCATAGTTAAATACTGCAGGAGGATCGTGGACATGAAGCTTAGGTATCTAAATCATATTTAATAAAAGGAGGATCCATGGTGGTCAAAATGAGAATCGGAGTGATAGGTGCAGGAGCAATGGGGCAGCACCACTTGAGGATATACAGTGAGATGAAAGATGTTGAACTGGTGGGCCTCTGCGACATAGACAGGGATCGAGCCCTGTCCCTGGCAAAAACGTATGGCACAAGGGCTTATTTTGACCATAATGAACTTTTGAAAAATGAGCTGGATGCTGTCAGTATAGTTGTTCCCACGACCCTTCATGCTCGGGTTGCGTTGGACACCATTGATTCAGGTACGCATTTGCTGGTTGAAAAGCCCATAGCAGATACCCTTGAAAATGCAGACGTTGTTATCAATGCCGCCCATGATGCAAAAGTAAAACTGATGGTAGGGCATATTGAAAGATTCAATCCAGCGATTTTGAAATTGAAAGAGATAATAGACTCAGGTATGCTTGGGAAAATCGTCTCCATATCTTCAAGGCGCGTTGGTCCTTTCAATCCGCGCATACGCGATGTGGGTATAATAATGGACCTTGGGGTTCATGATATTGATGTTATATCTTATCTATACGGCAAGAAAATGAATGAAGTATATACAATCGCAGGTAATGATATACATCCCTTTGAAGACCATGCATCCATACTTCTAAGGTGCGATGATAATCTCTCGGGAATGGTTGAAACTAACTGGCTGACGCCTCATAAAATAAGAACCCTTACAGCGATTGGATTAAAAGGAGTGGCTTATCTGGATTACATAAAGCAGACAGTAGAATTGCACGATGAAACATGGATCCGGACAGCAAAGATCGAACCCAGAGAGCCATTGAAAAATGAACTGGAGCATTTTATAAAGGCCATTAGCAATGGATCCGAGATAATTTCCAATGGAGAGACCAGCAGGCATGCTTTGCAGGTGGTAATGGCAGCCATCGAATCATATAAAGAACGAAAGGCAATAGGGATCAGATGATATCGTGATAGTTTTTATCACCCCTGCCTATACCTTTGTAAACAAATCCTTCTCTAATAAAATCATCTGGATTGATGACATTCCTGCCATCCACGATTACTGGATGCTGCAAACCTGTTGATTTTTTAATCTTTCCCGCTTTTAGATTTAAATATTGGTTGTGCCCTGTGAAAATTGCAATTGCCGTCGCTCCATTTACTGCTTCATTCAGATTTTGTGTAATCTCAATATCGTTATTAATCTCAATATCGTTATATTCCTTAACATAGGGATCATGCACTGTTATGGATGCACCATTTTTTTTTAATAGATCATAATATGGCTCAGCCGGTGTATTTCTTGTGTCATCCGAGTTGTTTATGAATGCCCAGCCTAAAATAACAACTCTGGCTTCCTGAATTCCTCTTCCAGATCTTGCCAGACCGTCTACAGTCAGATTATACATATGGATTGGCATAAAGTCGTTGATCTTTCTGGCGAGGACATAGAGGGATTCGGTATTCACAGGATAATCCAATTTTGAGTTCCCTGTTTTTGCCCCTCTTTCCAGGTGATATGTGTCCTTGGTCAGACAATGGCCTCCTACACCAGCTCCTGGATAGAGCACAGCCCTGGTTATCCCATCACCTTTCAAACTATCAATCCCGGCTCTAACGTCATAGACATTAATCCTCATGGCTTCACAGTACAGAGCAAGTTCGTTGATTGCTGCTATCTGAAGATCCCTGAATGTATTTTCGGCAGTTTTAGTAACCTCTGCTGCCGTTGAGTCCATAGTTATTATTCTGCCTTTGGTTAAGATGGGACTATAAAGTTCCACGGCTCTTTCTGTGCTTTCCTTATTTATTCCTCCCACTATCCTGTCATGCTCCTGTATATTTCTGATCAACCTTCCAACCATTACTCTTTCTGGAGCATGCGCAAGTGCAAAATCCTCGCCTGCAATGAGCCCAGACTCTTCATTCAGTATATTAGCGGCTAATCCTCCTGTCGTTCCAGGTGTAACTGTTGATTCAAGCACCACTAACATTCCTTCATTCAGGTACTTTCCTATTTGCCTCAGACCTTCTTCCAGTGCCCTAAAATCCGGTTTAAGATTTATTATATCTTCGAAGGGTGTTTGAATTGCTATTGTAACCGCATCTACCTTATTTATTTTTGAAAAATCTGATGTACATTCGAATCTTTTTTCAGACCTTACTTTATTTAGCATGGCTTCAAGCCCGGGCTCCTCTCCTTTTAATGGACTCTCACCTCTGTTCAATAGATCTATTTTATAACCTGAGCTTGCAGAGGCGCGCTGGAAACCCCATACGAACTTGAAATGCTCTGCAAATAAAACCGCTGCAGGGATCCCTACATACCCCATACCCACTACTCCTACGTTTTCGATTGGACCTTTATCCTTTAATATTCTACTGAGTTTGTTCATATTTCATTGGTAGATAAATACTTTGGAGGGAAATTGTTTTGAAATATGATATATCTTATGCAAGCAACAGTACTTCCGAATAACCCTACTTCCGAGTGAGGTCATGATCATAAATATTCAACCTATTGATGTGAACTACCTCTCTACAAGTGGGAGGCTTCCTGCTGCATCGGTTCTCTATCGAGACACCCTTGACAGGCTCTACCCGCAGTTCCTGCGGTGCTCCTATTCAAAATATTGATTGATGCATTAACATCTCTATCTTCGGTGTTACCACATCGAGAACATCGGAATACCCTATCTGCTAAAGTTAGACTTTCTTTGTTTCCACAGACATGGCATTCCTGCGATGTTCCGTTTGCATTGCAGAATTCAACAAGCATACCAGCATCTTCCGCTTTGTATGCTGTGAATGTCTGCAATTGGTACCATCCTGCATCAGATATTGATTTCGCAAGATGATGATTTTGAACCATGCCTTTGATGTTAAGGTTCTCAAAAGCGATTAGGTCAAAACGATTAACAAGATCGGTACTGACCTTATGAGCAAAATCTTTTCTTTGATTCTCTGTTTTTTCCTGTTCTCTGAACCTTTCTTTTTCCTGCTCAATCATATCTGCTCTTTACAGGCTGTCTCAAATATAATTTCAATAAACCCAAAAAAATCAAAATGTCAACAAAAAACTCACTTCACTTTTAATTCGATTTGAAAAAATTGATCCCACCACTATTCCACCAAGAAATGATATTTTATCAGCACAATTTATCATGATTTCGCCAATATTTTCAAGATTATCCATTGAAAATCCCGTTCTAAGTACTTCCTTCATGTCTTTAGCCTTTCTTTTCAGGAATCCCTCTATTTTTTCAACGTTATGAACAATACACATCAGAATGAATTCCACTTTTGTTTTATCTTTTCCTCTCAAAAGAAACTCCGTAAATCCCCTATTTTGTTTCATTTGGCCAAAAACAGGTTCAACCGTTGACATACGTTCCTGATACAGTTCATTTCCTTCTTTCGTCCTCAGCCTTTTCCTCATTTCTTCCATTAAATGTTCTCGTGGATCTCTTGAAATAATTCTTTTTTTAGCATTAGTACATGCATTTTTCAATACGCAAATGGAACAATGGTCACCAATATATTGCTTCAAATGTGGTTCATCATCTCTTTTTTGAATCCATTTAAACGGCATTGTGATACCAGCAGGACAATAATAACAATCATTTTCTTTATCAAATCTAAACATGGATTTCAGAAAATACTTACTTTTTCCTCGTTCCTCTACTTTGAAAGAATTGTCTGGAATATATGAATCTGTCCCTATTTGGTTCAGCAAATCAATATTATCATATGAAAAATATCCAGCATCAGCTAACAATATTGTCGGTCTGTAACCCATTGTTGCCCAGATGAGTTGAATCATTGGATCGATTTGATTCACATCATTTGTATCAGTAACAAGATCGGCAGCAACAATCACCTGTTCCTTATCATCAACAGCGATCTGCCCGTTATAAGATGGCTTTAACGAACCATCTTTATGTTTCATAATTTTCGCATCATTGTCGGTGATGTTTATTTTTTCGAGTTTTTCATCTTCGAGCTTCTTTTTTGCAGCCTTAATTTTTTCCAGCCTTTTTGTTTTATTCGCTAATTCTTTTGGCATCTGATATGGTGTCGAATCACCATACATCTCATCTTCTGCTTTGTCGATTTCAATGCTTTCTTTGAGGATTTTATCAATTTCTTTGTCAAGTGCATCGGCATTTTTGCTTTGCTTTACAGAAGCATTTGCTTTAATTTTGGTACCATCAAGTGATATTTTGCCAACACCAAGCATGCCCATTTCTTTGCATACTGTTACTACCTGGGAAAAAACATCCTTGATTGAATCAAGATGGGTTGAACGAAAACGGCAAATCGTTCGAAAATCAGGATGCTGCATCGCTGCAAGATACATAAAAGCAGTATCAGTATGGGTCATTTTATCTAGTTCTCTTGAACTACGGATGTTTATCATGTAGCCATATAATAGGATTTTTATTAGTAATCGTGGATGATAGGCAGGACAACATTTTCTATAAAATCTCTGGAATTACGCCTTTGTATAATCCTGTCAGATCATTATAATTCCCCAGCCTCTGCACCATGCGCTAACCGCCCCTTCTGCTTCAACCCCGAGCCCCCCTCGCCAACATGCGCCGTACCGCCGCTATCCAGAACAGCAGCCCTAAGAATACCCCGAAAATCCTGTCAGCAGTCTCTATCCTCTCCTCCTGTGTGTGGAAAAGAATCATGGTTTCAAGTAACCCTTTCACTGATGCGATATTCCTCTCCTTGCTTGCTCATAAATTCCAGAGGCACCAGGTGTGGTCAAGACATGCCCAGGACGGGATTCGAGCCCGTGACCTCCAGATGTCTCAGGAGATAAGCGCCTCTTCGATTTACCCTATGAGTCTGGCGCCCTAACCAACTAGGCCACCTGGGCACAATCCTTCCTACATGCCAAGGAGGTATTAAAATATATCGTCTTTCTGATTTTTATAGCGGGGCATGGATTCGAACCATGGATCTACGGGTTATGAGCCCGTCGGGATTTCCTGACTACCCTACCCCGCTTCTGGAGTAAAAATAGTAGCCTTTCAATGTTAATGATTCCTGATAAAGTCTTCGGTAATAGGAATTTGAGCATAATTCTTTCAAAGTTGAACTGCATTTTCAAGCAAGGTGCAGCCAATCGTGTCTATGATATCAAGTAACCATCTTACCTGTTCAGGTCTTGTCCACGTATTGCGAAGCAATACGTGTGCGCGGAGTCGAGAACCCGCAGGGTTTCGGTCTGGGATTTCCTGACTACCCTACCCCGCTTCTGGAGTAAAAATAGTAGCCTTTCAATGTTAATGATTCCTGATAAAGTCTTCGGTAATAGGAATTTGAGCATAATTTTTTCAAAGTTGAACTGTATTTTCAAGCAAGGTGCAGCCAATCGTGTCTATGGTATCAAGCAACCCGTGTCTTGCCTGTGCAGGTCGTGTCCACATATCGCTGCGCGATACGTGGGCGCGGAGTCGAGGGAACCCCGAGTCGCGCCTCGGGAGGACGCACTTAATCTCACAAAATATGAGCCTTTGCGATAATCTTTAAACATTGATATGACAAATTAAGTACATGCTTCACGCCATCGAGACAATGGAAATAACAAAGAAATTCGAAAGCATTACAGCTGTAAATAATGTCAGTATCTCGGTAAAGCCTGGCGAACTGTTCGGGCTGCTCGGTCCCAATGGTGCTGGTAAAACCACGCTCATAAGCATGCTATCTACAATGATAGAACCCACTGAAGGAAGAGCTACGGTCTGGGGATTTGATGTAGAAAGAGAAGCACCGCGGGTGAGGGAAAGCATAGGGATCGTATTTCAGGATACCACGCTGGATGATCGTCTCACTGGCAGGGAGAGCCTTGATCTTCACGGCAGGCTCTACGGTCTTGACACAAAGACCAGGAAGATGAGGATCCAGGACGTCCTTTCTCTTGTCGAGCTCTCGGACAGAGCCGATGCCCTTGTAAAGACATACTCAGGCGGGATGATGAGACGGCTTGAGATCGCAAGAGGACTGATGCATCACCCCCGCGTTTTATTCCTTGATGAGCCCACGCTTGGACTTGATCCCCAGACAAGATTGCACATCTGGGAATATATAAAGACATTGAATAAGGCAGAAGGCGTTACGATTGTCCTTACAACGCACTACATGGAAGAGGCTGATCATCTCTGCGACAGGATCGCGATTATTGATCACGGCGAGATAGTTGCACTCGATACACCGGAAGCTCTGAAAGATATGCTCGGTGGAGATGTGATCATTCTCGAACTTGAAAAACCTGAAGATAAATCAAGATTATGTGAAATCTACAAAAAAAATGGAACTGCAAAGATCGTATCAGAGAAAAACGGCGAGATCTTTATAACCGTCAAGAACGGTGAGCACCAGATACCGCATATTCTTTATCTTGCTTCGAACGCAGGGGTTTCGATCCTGGCAGTAAGCCTGAGAAAACCCACACTTGACGATGTATTCCTCCACCATACAGGGCGTGCTATACGCGACAGGGCAGCAACCGAGGTCGAACAGGTAGGATATAAGATCAGGGCAAGGAGGAAATGATGGTAAAAGCGACTCTAAATAGGGCTTTCCAGACAGTGTATACCATGTGGCTGCGCGAGATGCTGCGCTTCTGGCGTTCAAAATCCCGTATTATTGGTTCTATTGCAACCCCTATTTTTTTCCTGATCTTCTTAGGGGCAGGTTTCAGCTCATCCTTCCAGACAGAAAGCGGCAGTCCATTCGATGTGAGCTATCTGGCGCCAGGTCTGATAGGTATGGCTGTGCTCTTCTCATCCATGATGGGAGGTGTATCCATAATATGGGACAGGGAATTCGGTTTTCTCAAAGAGATACTGATCGCTCCTGTGAGCAGGTTCTATGTGGCACTCGGAAAGGCTGTAGGAGGCGTCACAACTGCCATGATCCAGGGTTTATTGATCCTGATCATTGCATGGCTCATTGGAATCAAATACATATCCATAATTGGTGTAATTGCAGCCATCGGGGTGATGTTCGTATCTGGTATCGGGTTCATCGGCCTCGGCATCGCTGTTGCATCGAAGATCGACAGTCACGAAGGCTTCCAGATGGTCATGAGCTTCCTGACAATGCCTCTTGTGCTTCTGAGCGGGGCGTTTTTCCCTATTTCAAAGCTTCCGGCCTGGATGAACGTGCTTGTGTACTCCAACCCTCTCACCTATGGCGTTGAAGCGCTTCGATACTTTTTGCTTGGCAAATCCGTAATCCCGATTTCGCTCAGCATTGCGGTTATCATTGTGTTTGCCTTTGCAATGATCGGACTTGGCGGGAAAACATTTGAAAATACAAAGGTAACATGATTGTTCTATCAGGCGGCACCGGTACTCCAAAGCTGCTCCAGGGTCTTCGCAGGCATGTGGCAGATGAGGAGATAACAGTGATCGTGAACACTGCAGAGGATAGTGAAGTATCCGGCAATCTTGTCTCACCTGATGTTGATACGATACTTTACCTTTTTTCAGGACAGCTGGATGACGCAAAGTGGTGGGGGGTAAAGAATGATACATTTCACACAAACCAGTATTTGAAAAAGCTGGGTATGAATGAGAAGCTTCTGATAGGGGACGCTGACCGGGCAACCCACATCGTTCGATCAGATCTGATGAGAAAAGGTGCATGCCTTACGCAGGCGACGATGCAGCTTTCATCAATGCTGGGGATAGAAGCCAGAATCCTTCCAATGTGCGATGAAAAAATAGATACCGTGATAGATACGCCTGAAGGGCTCATGCATTTTCAGGATTTCTGGGTAGGCGCACGGGGTGAACCAGAGGTGAGGAGCATTAAAATAAATGGGATTGAAAAAGCAAGACCTACACAAGAGGTACTTGAGGCTCTGGGGTCAGAGGATGATGTGATGATAGGGCCGAGCAATCCCATAACAAGCATAGGACCGATTCTGGCATTAAAAGGCATGCTCAGGATACTGGCAAAGAAAAAGGTGATAGCCATAAGCCCGATCATTGGTGATTCGCCTGTCAGCGGCCCAGCCGGGAAATTGATGCAAGCCTCAGGATTTCCTGTCTCATCTGCAGGCGTTGCCCTGTGTTACAAAGATGTCCTGGATATCATGGTGATTGACCAGAACGATACTGTTGATGAAAAGATCTTTCCCGTAACAGCGGTACGCTTCGATACCATGATGACCTCTCTTGAAAAAAGTGAAGCGCTCGCTGAACATGTGCTGGACTTATTTCGGGATATTTGAAAGCAGCACAAGCCCGCGGTCAGTCAATCTGTAAGTGTCGCCTTCGATTTTCAGATAATTCCCTTTTATCAGGAAATCGGTCTGAAAATTGAACATTGAATCATCAACTCCCAGTTCAGTCCGAAGATCGCTCCTTTTCTTCCCGAACACACCTATGATTTTGATCATCTTTCGCCGAACTGGATGCTCAACCGCCTTTACCATGAGTTCGTGGTCCGCAACTTTTGCCTCCCTTACCGAAGGCCGGCGCTCAAGCATGGCTTCAAGTTCATCATCGCTTATTTCCGGCATACCTCTCCTTTATTCCAGGAACATCTCTACCCTGCAGAGGTAGGCCACGATCCTGTTGTCCTCGATTTTAATATCAAAGTCCTTTATCGTCGCCTTTGTGATCCTGCCTTTCTGCCTGAAAATAGGAAGTTTTGAGGCTTCTTCTATTGCGTTTTTCGCCGCCTGTTCCCAGCTCTCTGGTGATGAGCCCACTGTGTCAATGATCTTTACGAACGGCATGTTTTTCACCAGATGTATGTTGTGGTACAATAGTAATAAAGGTGACTTTAATATCCGCCCGATTTCAGGAAATCGTCCACCAGATTCTTTCTCACATTCAATCTGGCCTCGTCAACTACCTCTGTGAATTTGATGACCTTTTGAGCCTTCCGCATTTCCCCGGGACAGCTGCATTCATAGATGTAATGCAGGTAACCTGTTTTGAAATCCTCGATTGTTTTTTTATGAGCATAAGCAGTGCCGCATGAGGGACATTTACCGACTTTCGGCACAAGCTCGCTGCATTCAGGACATTCATGAACAAAGATCTGCATGACATTATCATATCTGTCTACAGCAGTAAGTCTAAACTCAGTTTTCTTTTTATTTGATTCTTCCAAAGAATCGCCTCATTTTTTATTTGAAAATAATTATTTGCTTTTCTTCTTACTCTTGCAGTGCTTCTTGATTCTTTCTTTTTCAACCGGACCTATTACGCCGCCCATTGACTATCACCTTTAATCAATAAGAATCCATTATAGATATATTTTACTAAATGATAAAATGATATTCATCAGTTCATGTATCAGTTGAAGCGAGAATGGATCCTCCATACGGAATCATGATGATGTTTGCATCTGCTTTGTTTTTCCGAAGCGCCATATCGAGTGCATCTTTCAAAGTTGCGGGAATAAAAAATGATCTTCTGGCCATTCCTTCAGGCAAAGAAGATACAAGATATAGATCAAGCTTTTTTGACAAAGCTGCGATCAGGGCTGCTTTATGTCCGCCCATGACGAATCCTGATTTAAACCGCTCTATCACTTCATCTCTATCTGATCCCAGCCACTCTTCAAACACCCTGTTCCCGTACCCTTCCCTGCACTCTGCCACCAGGATAATCGAGCCCCCCTCTTTAACCGCGCTCCTGACATGCTCGATCGCCTTATGGGACTGAAAGATATCTATATCCTTCGGCCAGCCTCCAGGAGAGACTATTATGATATCCGAGGGCTCAACCTTGATCCTTGATTTTTTATCAAGGAACTCTGCCCCTTTTCGATGTGCTTCTATGTGATCACCTGCAGCCGCGAAGATTATTTCTTTTTTCTCGTTCAATACCACGTTCAAAATAAAATCGATGCCGAGAAAAGATGCGGCTTCTTCGAGATCTTTCCTCACCGGACTGTCAAGCCTGCCCGCAGAGGCTCCTGGGTCAAGCATCAGCGCATGGTTCGCATCTATGCTCCTCTTTGAAGAGACTGCAGGAAGGATGGATTTTGCGCCGCCTGAATAGCCTGCATAATAATGGAACTCGATCGTTCCCGTACATATCACTATGTCTGCCTCTGCGACAGGTTTGAATATCTCAACAGGAGTGCCTCTCGATGTTGTGCCGAGGTAAACGCAGTTGTTCGCATCGTGCTCGATGCTTTTTACCTCATCATACCATCCTCCAAGTATGGCTCTTTTTTCGTCCTCTGTCAGTTTTCGATGGATCCCGATGCCAAAGACAACTGTAATATCCCTGATCCCGCCAATGTTCAATTCTGATATCAGAGGAGGGAGCAGTCTGGCTGTGGGAGTGGGACGGGTCGCATCGCTCACGATTATTACTGCGTTCCTGCCTGTTCGGGCGATCTCGGAAAGACGCTTGCTCTTAACAGGATATTCTAGCGCTCTCTTTATCTCTTCATTTTCATCAGGTGCAGTTTCATGATTGTCTGATTTTAAGACCCTGACTTTGTACTTCTCAGGTATCTCCAGAGAAACCCATGCATTTCCATAAGGCAGATGGTACATCACATTGAATCTGAACGCATAAAAATAACATATAGGTTTTGATTCAGGGCAGGATCGCAAAGATCCTGGCAGGGAAGCCGGATCCATCCTTTGGTTTGGGAAAAGCCACAACCACCAGGGCTCCTGCCTCAGGAACTCTGTCCAGATCTGTCAGAAGCTCTATCTGGTAATGATTCTGCTGCAGGATGTAAGCTTCAAGTGAATAATCATCCCTGCTTGTGGCAATACCAGGGTCTGTATCTGCTGGCTCATCACCAGAATTTCTCAGGCGCTGGCTGTGGTGTGCTCCTGATATTATCATCGCTGCATGCTGGAAAGCATTCTCTTGCCCCAGCGCACCCCCTCAATGGAAAACACCTCAAGGTTGTAAACGCCATCAAAATGCAGTTCTTTCAGCACAGAGAAATCAATATTACCTTCCCCTGGCGGAGCGTGCAGATCGCCGCAATATCTTTCTCCGTTCATGCCGTTGTTATCATGTACATGCACATGCACGACATGACTGCTTAGCATTCGTACAAAGTCCCGCAGTTCCAGTGCATTTCCTTTGCAGGTAAGGTTGGCATGCCCGATGTCGAATGTGGCTTTCAGAAATGAGGAGTTCACGTCCTTTATGGCATGTATGTGTTCCTCTGCTGTGCAGCACAGGTTTGTCGGGTCTGTACCTTCTTTATTCTCAAGTCCCAGAACAATACCGCAATCTTCAGCTACGGAAGCAAGCTTCCTGAGGTTGCTGATCATGCCAGTAAAACTTTCATCCCTGTTCCCTGTGATCTTCCCTGGATGCACCACCACAACACTGCACCCGATTTCACTGGCAAGAGATATGCTCTCACCAATCAGACGGAACTGCACTCTTCCCATATGGGCAGTGTCCACATTGAGTTCCTCAGGATAGCTGGGCGAATCCCCATAATAGGGTGCATGGACGCTTGTATGAATACTGGATGTTGATATGAACTCACGCAGTTCATCCACACGTTCTTTTATTAATCTATTACCTCTGTAAAGTCTGAGCTTGGGAATGTACAGCTCGATGCTCTCCACTTCCTTTTGCAGTTCAGGTAATGACGAAGCGAACGATGATGCGCCAATGATCATTTCTTCCTCTCAAAATTTCTCTAATAATCAGAGCCTCTTATCCTCTTTCATTGCCTTCATGAGTTCAAGAACTGAAAATGCGGCTCTTGTGACTCCCATGCTCCTGTTATCCGTATCAGTCCCGACAAGGTAAAGGCCTGGAATGGGTGAGCGCTGACCTGCAAAATATCCATTGATCGTGACCGCGGCTTTTTCCGGGACGGTTACCTGATAATGAGTCATCTCGATCCTGCTCTCGATGCCAGGGATCGCTCTTTGAATTAGAGCTAATGCACGCTTCTTTTCACTTTCTATGTTTTCTCCTTCTTTAATGATAAATGTGAACCCGATCAACTGCTTACCTTTTGGCGCAATGCTCGAATCATAGTTGCTGATCGGCATAGCCCAGTAAGCTCCATCCTTGAACCATACCTCAGAGCCGGTGTAATCAAATTCCTTCATTTTCTCGCCGAGGCCAAGCCATATAGTAAGGCTCAATGTCTGCTCGATCCTGGAAAGATCCTCGATATAGTCTTCTGGCAATTCAACAAGAGAGGGAAGGCTTTTCACAAAACCAGAGTACACAACAGCATCCGCTGTGATAGAATCGTTATTAGTGGCAACACCAGAAGCATTTCCTTTTTCTGTCAATATCCTGGTAACTTTCATGCCTGTCCTGATCCGCACCGTTTCAGGCATGGAATATAAAACCGCATTTAATAATGATTTCAATCCCCCGCGGGGATATGCCTGTGCATATGCCACTTTATTGGTGGCGAGCCTGCCCAGCGTGGACAGGCGCGCAGATAACTGGTATTTCAACAACTTTTCCGTGATCATTGAAGTGTATGATGCATCGTTCTGTGATCTATCGGTCAGAGGTTCTTCATCAAAAATATACTCTGAAACACTGTCCCTGACAAAGCTGCTGCCGTACAGTATCCGGTTGACCGAGGTCTCTTTCATTGATTTCCCGGAGAGGAAAGGTGCGATCGCACCCACAAAATCTACGGTATCTTTTGAAAGTCCTTTTGGCAGAAAATCGCATAGAGATAGATTCGTATCAAGCATGCCAAAAGCATTTAACGTCAGTGCTTTTGTCAGTGACTGCGAAAGAAGAAATCTGTCTTTTTTAGGAAGGGGATCAAATGTGGCGAACTCTTTCAGATTCGAAGGGATCTTGGTGAGACCTTTCTCGGTGCGGACGTAGTAATGCCCGTAGTCCACGAACACGGGCATATAGGTGAAATATTCATCCATCAGCCTGCGAAGAGGTCCTTCTTTGAGATGAGTTATTGCATGCGGACCCGTATCTACCTGGAAGCCGTCCACGCTGTAACTTCTGCAGTTCCCTCCAACAAAATTGTTCTGTTCAAGAACAAGAACGCTTTTCCCATGCCTTCCAAGCGTCAGCGCAGAGAAAAGTCCGCTTATTCCACCTCCGACAACGATCACATCGTATTCTGCCATGGTACCTCAGAAGTGCTATATTGTTTCGCTTTCATGAAAAATCTTGCTGTAAAGTCCTTTCCCGGTTCTATTGATCCTTCTCAACATACCTCTGATAAGTAGGATAAGAATGACATGCAGAGGAGCTGTATTCCCGTACGAATGTGTTTTCCCTTCCCTGATCGCTGATAATACAGATTCGACGTTCGGATCTGCATCTATCTCTGTATACCCGATGCCAATCGTTGCAAGTATATGGGAATCACTTCCACCCACTTCGGGTTTTCCAAGAGCTTGCGCCAGATCTTTCGCGATCGCGTTCTCACCGAACATGCATCTGGAATTGAAGGTCTCGATCGCATCAGTCTCCTTTGCATAATATCCAATACCTCCTTTTTTGAAAGGATGTGCGGCTATCGAAACTCCTCCTTTCTGCCTTGTGATCCTGATGGTATCCATGCAGGAGAGCTCAGGCTGGATATTTTCTCTTATTCCGAGAACGATCACATGTCCTTCGCTCGTGGAAACTTCCATGCCCGGGATCATGAGTAAAGCAAGGTTCAGTTCACGTGCCCGTTCTATCGCGCGAAGGCTCCCTTCAACTCTATTATGGTCGCATATTGCGATCCCATCCAGTCCCCTCTCCACCGCCTGCTTCAGGATTTCATCCACTGTCAGGCTGCTGTCGCTTGAGCACTCTGAATGTATGTGAAGGTCAAAACGCATATGCTGATATTTACCAAGTTATTAAAAAAGGTAACCCCCGCCTCAGGACATCAGGCAGGAATCGTTGATCTACTTATTGACAGAGAATTTTATAACAATGTCGATGGTGAGACCGTTTATGGATTCCTCTGCATCCCGCAGCATCCCTCTTGTCTCCTCGGTATCCAGCACCTGCTGAACCTGGTCTTTTATTCTGATATATCTCACATATTCTTCGACCCTGAGCCTGCTCTCATTATTTGTTTCTATTGAAATCGAACTCATCTTCTACCTGATACGCGATTGAAGGCAAAATAATTGATGGCACTGTGCAGCAGAAAATATTAATACAGATCAAATGAATCTAATCTATGTATGATCATTAAGGGAGAGGTGTTAAAATGGTAGTATATAATCCAGAAGAAATTGTGGAAATGGCAAGCGGTTTGATGAAAGATATAGCAGATTCAAAAGATAATATTGATGTCATAATGGTCGCAAGCTTTGTTGACAGGTGCACCAATATTGTTAAAAATCTTGCAGAAAGTATGGCAGAACTTCATCAGCGGGTGGATGTGCTCACAGAGAAAGATTAATCGGCTGAATTAAAAAGCAGGGCAAAGGGTAATCCATAAGCCTATCTTATTATCCTTTCAAGGATATCCCCTATGATCACGCCAATGATGAACTCCACAGTAATGATGATAACTGTAATAAAGAGCACAAGCCCGCCCAATCCTCCTATGATCCCTCCTGCAACACCCGCCACCAGTCCTGCTATCATCCCTCCTACCATGAACCCGATGATCGCAAGGATAATCCCGATAACCAGTCCGATAATGAACCCATTTTTCAAAATGTTCCAGTAATTCTCAGTTCCTTTCCTGGAAAACCCATATATAATCCCTATTAATATGATCGCAATCGTAAGTATGTTCATGTCACCTTCACCACATTCACTTGCAGCTTCAACCTATTTATTCCTGTCGGGACAGCAAACGGAGAATTAATCCATAAATAAAGCTGAATATTAGCAGCGTGCCGCATGTTTCTTATCCTGTGCGGTCTCTGGTTCATGATGAGAAAACCATGATCGAATTTTAACGATCAATCGTTACAATCAGGTAATTAAAACAATAATTCTATATTTGGATGATTAAATTTAAATCAAATGATAACAATAGATAGATAAAATGGATTCTGAAAAAATAGATATAAGAATATTCAAATTACTGATTTTCGAAGCTGCCAGGAATGACTTTGCTGCGTTATCAGAAATCGCTGCAAGGAAGAAACTGAACTTCGATACTGTAAAGCAGCATGCAGACCGTCTGGAAGATCTGGGTATACTGGAATACATCGGAAATCCAGCCCCATCCGAAAAAAGGCCTGATAATTATGACCTTCTCGCATCAATAAAATTGAAGCAGAGCAGTGAAACGCTGCAAAAAATCACCAAACTGCTCAGCAATAGAGAGCTATCAAGATTCATGAAAACCAAATATCATATAGATAACCATAATTATTTCCGTACATGGGTTCTTAATTCCCTCAATGAGAACAAGCTCATCCCGTTGCCTGATGCTGAATATCTCGATAGGTTATCTTCCATTAGCCAAAATAACATTTGAAAAATTATTAAAAATGTCGGATGTCATATGGGATAATGTTATCTTCGGGAAAATCCAGGAAGATCTGCAGAACAGGACACTGCTTGACCCTGTTAACTTTTTTGCAGGTTATCTTCCATTAGCCAAAATAACATTTGAAAAATTATTAAAAATGTCGGATGTAGAGCAAAAAGAAGTTTGATATTCATAAAATATATATGTGCTGACTGCGTTAGCAGGCGAAGACTTATGAGCGTTAATGTGAATCGTTATAAGTGTGGATACTGCGGCGCCTGTGTGGGGGTATGCCCGGTTGGCGCACTTGAGCTTGTTGAGACATGGTTGGAGATAGAAAATACCTGTACAAGTTGCGGCATTTGCGCAAAGATCTGCCCTGTGGGCGCACTGCTGGTGGTGAAATGAAGAGCAGATACGATGTCGTTGTGGTGGGCGCAGGACCTGCGGGTTCGATAACAGCTCAAACCTGTGCTGAAGGGGGAATGGATGTCCTGCTGATCGAAAAACGGCAGGAGATCGGGGATCCTGTGAGGTGCGCAGAAGGTGTGGGGAAAGATGCTCTGATAAAGCACATACAGCCAGATACAAGATGGATTGCTGCTGAGGTGAAAGGATCAAGGATAATAGCACCTGATGGAACAAGGATCCTGATGTCAGGCGATGCTGCGATGAAGGATGTGGGGTATACTCTTGAGAGAAAAGTCTTTGACAGGGTGCTTGCCCAGAGAGCAGCCATGGCAGGTGCGGAAGTCATGGTCAAGACGCGTGCAACAGGTTTATTGAGGAATAACGGCAGAGTGGCAGGTATCAAAGCCATGTATATGGGAGATGTGCATGAGATCAAAGCCGATATAGTGATAGGGGCTGACGGCGTGGAGTCAAAAATTGGACGGTGGGGAGGCATAGACACCACATTAAAACCTCACGAAATCGAGGCATGCGTGCAGTTTCTTATATCGAATTTCGATCCTGGTGAGTACAGCGAGTTCTATCTTGGAGAAAAATATTCCCCGGGAGGATATGCATGGATATTCCCTAAAGGAGGACGTTCTGCAAATGTGGGAATCGGAGTGCTTGGGAGCAAATCTGGAAATATCAGGGCGATTTCACTCCTCTCAAAATTCATCGAGACGTATATCCCTCAGGGCAGGATAGTTGAGATCGTTGTGGGCGGAGTTCCTGTCACAGGACCGATAAAGCAGACGGTCACAGATGGACTGATGCTTGTGGGAGACGCTGCAAGACAGTCAGATCCGCTTACAGGAGGAGGGATCACCAATGCCATGGATGCAGGGAAAATGGCAGGTGAGGTGTGCATAAAAGCCAGAGAGAAGGGGGATTTTTCTGTCAGGAGCCTGAAGGAATATGAAGATAAATGGCGCTCTACGATCGGGAAAGAGATGTCAAAGTCCCTGCAGGTAAAAAACCTGCTCCTCAAACTCACAGACGAGCAGTTGAACCAGCTGGCACATTCGCTTGATGGGGTGGATGTGAGCAAGATGGAACTGGGAAAGTTATTGACAGTTTTGATCAAGAAAAATCCCAGGCTCCTTTGGGGACTCAGAACACTGTTCAAGTGAGTACAGCTGAAAGCGAATAACCATTTTATTTGTATATCTAAAATATTTGATTTATTTTATATCGGGAAGCATTCTGATCACTGCGATCAACTGATAGCAGAAAAAAAATCTCCGAGGATTGCTGGCATCTTGATGTCCCTGCCAGTCATCACCTTTTTATCTCTGCTTTTCATGGCAGTATCCCAGGGAGTGGGCTTTTCGAGCCAGGCTGCGATCTGGAATCCGATCGGAGCCATAGCTGACCTTGTGTATATGGCTCTGTTCGCTGTTGGAATCAATCTTCCGGGATACTTGGGTGTAAACAAAAATGCCAGAACCAGAAAAATCAAAGAGGTCTTTTTCGGGCTTTTACTTGGATTTACGGGATACATTCTTTTTATTTTGATCTCCGGTCAGTTCACCGTGTTAAGCGGCTGGGTATCACTTGCTGCTCTTTGGATCGCCTGCATTATCTTTTACCTGATTTTTCAAAAGATGCAGGTACAAAAGACAGCCAGACTGAAAATAGTTCCTGCAGGAGACATCCTTCTCAGAGGACTGTTCGGAGGAAGCGTGGTTGTCGCGATCGTGATCCTGGGAGATTCTGCGGGATATATGTGGCAAGATGTCACGTTAAAATTCCCATCATGGAAAAAACTAAATATATTAATCATCTCATGCAGGTAAAATCAACCTGACATCTGATAGATTGATAGGGCTAACAGGACCTTTCCACCCTTTCAAAAGATGATACAATCCT
>JAPZAV010000080.1 GCA_027460465.1 Candidatus Methanoperedens sp.
ATATGAACAGAAACGATTCTACGATGAACGAAGGGGAAGGATTATCAAGTTCAAACATGATGATTCTGAGCTTTTCGAGATTATTAAGGAAGGGATAAAAAATCTGGAGAATCAATCCAACGGTTTATTGACGCCATAGCCCCAATGAGAGAAGGCGATGCAAAGCTTTAACTAATATCGAAAATAAATATCAAATCAAAGAATGGGAAGTGTTAAAATGGCAAAAGTTGCACGTGAAATGGTAGAAAAATCCGGGATAGATCTTGACCAGCTTGTAGAACTGCTTGTGAAGAACGCAGCAGCAGAGCTAACCACATACTATTACTACACCATCCTTCGGGTGAATCTCATAGGGATGGAAGGAGAGACGCTGAAAAACATAGCAGAAGATGCACGCATCGAGGACAGGAACCACTTTGAAGCGCTTGTGCCAAGAATATACGAGCTTGGAGGGAGCCTGCCCAGGGACATGAAGGATTTCCATGATATCTCGGGATGCCCGCCAGCTTACCTGCCTCCGGACATATCAGATATAAAAAAAATGCTTGAGGTGCTCGTGGGAGCAGAAAGATGCGCAGTACGCCAGTATACTCATCTCTGCAATCTCACGGCAGGTAAAGACCACAGGACATACGACCTCTCGCTTTCGATCCTGCACGAGGAGATACAGCACGAATCCTGGTTCTCAGAGTTCCTGGAAGAAGGCCCTTCAGGGCACTTTGAGCGCAAAGGCGAGAACTCACCGTATGTATCGAAATTTCTGAAATAGATAAAGAAAAGATCATGGAGAGGTTCTCAAACCGCCTGATATACGAGAAAAGCCCTTACCTGCTCCAGCATGCCCACAATCCTGTGGACTGGTATCCATGGGGAAAAGATGCTTTCGAGAAAGCGAAAAAAGAGGACAGGCCGATCTTTCTATCCATCGGTTACTCTACATGCCACTGGTGCCATGTGATGGAGAAGGAGTCGTTCGAGGACGAAGAAGTGGCAGAATTGATGAACGATACTTTTGTGAGCATAAAAGTGGACAGGGAGGAAAGACCTGATCTTGACAGCGTATACATGTCAGTGTGCCAGAGGATGACAGGAAGCGGAGGCTGGCCTCTTAACATGATACTGACGCCAGACAAAAGACCTTTTTATGCTGCGACCTATCTTCCGAAAGAGAGCAGGTTTGGGAGGGTAGGGATGCTTGAGATCATACCCAGGATCAGGGATCTGTGGAAAAACAGCAGGGACGGAGTCGAAGCGCTTGCATCGCAGATCGTCTCTTCTCTGGAGGATCTATCCCCGCAGCCTGGAGAAGAACCTGGTGGAGAGGTTCTTCACTCAACCTATGAACAACTTCTGGAATTGTTCGATGAGCAGCATGGTGGTTTTGGCGATGCTCCCAAGTTCCCAACGCCCCACAACCTCACGTTCCTCCTCCGCTACTGGAAGCGCACTGGTGATGATATGGCTCTCTGGATGGTCGAAAAAACACTCTTATCCATGCGCCTGGGAGGAATATACGACCACACAGGTTTTGGTTTTCACCGATATTCCACAGATGCCAGATGGTTTGCGCCTCATTTTGAAAAAATGCTGTATGACCAGGCTTTGCTTGCGATGGCATATACAGAGGCTTACCTTGCCACAGGAAAAAAGGAATATGAAAAAACAGCCAGGGAGATCTTCAGGTATGTGATGCGGGATATGACCTCGCCGGACGGAGGATTTTACTCTGGCGAAGATGCTGACAGCGAAGGCGTGGAAGGAAAGTTCTATGTGTGGACCGAAGACGAGATACTTGCAGCACTCGGAAGCGAGGGCGAGATGTTAAAAAAAGTATTCAATGTTGATAAGGCTGGCAATTTCAGGGAAGGGGGGAAAAATACCGGAAATAATATCCTGTACTTATCAAAACCGATCGAAAGACTTGCCTCTGACCTGGGGCTTCCCGTTGAAAAGCTCATGGAAAAACTGGAAGATGGGCGGATCAGGCTGTTTTCTGCTCGTGAAAAGCGAATCCATCCTGGTAAAGATAATAAGATCCTGACAGACTGGAACGGATTGATGATCGCAGCTCTCTCAAAAGGTGCACAGGCTTTCAATGAACCATCCTACATAGACGCGGCAAAACTGAGCGCGGATCTCATTCTCAGGCATATGCCCGGACAAAGGCTCTACCACAGAGATGGTGAGTCCGCTATTCCTGCTTTTCTGGATGATTATGCCTTCCTTGCATGGGGACTGATAGAGCTCTATGAAGCCACATTCGAAGTATCGTACCTGAGGAGCGCACTTGACCTCACTGAAGAGATGATCAGGCACTTCTGGGATGAAGCCGGCGGAGGCTTCTACTTCACTGCAGATGATGCAGAGGAGCTCATCGTTCGAAAGAAAGAGATCTATGACGGAGCTTTGCCTTCTGGAAACTCGGTTGCTATGCTCAACCTCCTCAGACTGGGGAAAATGACCTCGAATTACGAGTTTGAAAAGAAAGCATCCCTGACAGGAAAGATATTCTCGAACGGCGTTTTACAGGCGCCATCCGCATATACCCAGTTCATGTCTGCCCTGGACTTTGCTTTCTGGCCTTCAAGCGAAGTCGTGATAGCGGGAGATCTTGAGGCAGAGGATACAAAAGCCATGCTGCTGGCACTGAGAAAAGAATTCATGCCGAACAAGGTGGTGATCTTCCGCCCTGGATTGGATGAGAAGCCTGAGATACTTGATCTTGTTGAGTTCACCAGGTACATGCTGAGCACAGACCGCAGGGCAACAGCCTATGTATGCAGGAACTACACCTGCAGGGCTCCAGCCACGGATGCAGGGAAGATGCTGGAATCGCTGAGAGCAGTTCATTGACAGACCTATGTTCCCCGAATCAATAGTCCTGGCGCTTCTTGCGACAGGATTTACATGGGGTATGACCGCGCTCGGAGCAGCCGCAGTGTTCCTGAGAAAGGACATGAGCAGAAGAATGCTTGACTCCATGCTCGGATTCGCAGGGGGAGTGATGATCGCTGCAAGCATCTGGTCTCTCCTTATTCCCGCGATTGAGATGTCGCAGGATATGGACGTCCCGGCATGGCTGCCTGCTGCATTGGGTTTTCTCGCAGGAGGCATTTTCCTGGGCAGTGCAGATAAAGTGCTTCCCCATCTTCACCTTTTTCTCCCGCAGGAAGAAGCCGAAGGCATCAGGACCCCATGGAGGAAGAGCACTCTCCTGATCCTTGCCATAACGCTGCACAATATCCCTGAAGGTCTTGCAATAGGGGTAGCGTTTGGGGCAGTCTCAGTTCTTTCAGATGTAACCCCGGCAGTGGCACTGGCTATTGGCATAGGTATACAGAACTTTCCAGAAGGGCTTGCGGTCTCCATGCCCCTTCGCCGCGAGGGTATGTCCCGTCTGAGAAGTTTCTGGTACGGGCAATTATCAGGCGTGGTCGAACCTGTTGCTGCTGTCATCGGGGCAGTGGCGGTGGTTTTTGCAAAGCCCCTGCTCCCATATGCTCTCGGCTTTGCAGCAGGCGCGATGATCTTCGTGGTGGTGGAAGAGGTCATACCTGAATCCCAGCGCGGAGGCAACCATGATCTTGCATCCATGGGCGCGATGGCGGGTTTTGTGATAATGATGGTACTCGATGTTGCATTCGGGTGAAATCTATGCACTCTCTGCGCAGACGTACTGTGCAAAATCAATGGCTATTTCACTGCGTATGTGTGTCTTCTTTATCTTTGGATTGTCTGCTTCTTCAACCCTGAGGATCGAAGCAGAGATGATCTTGAAATTGTTATACTTGATATAAAGCTGCTCTATCATCTTGCCTGTATAGCCGGCTTTCAGCAGTTTTATCCGTTCTTCAGATGTCTTTAGCATAGTCTTTTCCTCGATTTTTCGGTTTTCATGTTCATGTAGATTTTCATATATATCATCATAATGATTATGATGCCTTAATAGTTTTCGATAACAGATATGATAACTAATATGATAACAAACATGCCTGTTCACGAAAATTCACACTGTTTTATTCCTGATGCAAAAAATTATGACCGATCACATTGATTACAAACCATGGATCCTGTATTATTCCTGAACAATGTCTCTTTCATCAGGGACGGCTCGATCATACTTCATGAAATATCTCTATGCATCAGACCTGGAGAGCACTGGGCGATAATAGGGCAGAACGGTTCAGGAAAAACAAGCCTCATCAGTATCATCAACGGCTACCACCGGCCTTCGGAAGGAAAGGCAGAAGTGCTTGGAAGGAGATTTGGTTCCGCAGACCTGAGAGAGCTGAGAAAGCACATAGGTGAATGCAGCTCTGAGATAAAGGACATGATCCATGAATGGGAATCGGTCAGGGAAATCGTGCTCTCAGGCAGGTTCGGGAGCATAGGTCTCTATGAACGTCCTTCACCGGAGCACCAGGAACGTGCGGATGAGCTGCTTGAGTTCTTCGGTCTATCGCAGATCCAGGATCGCTCTTTCAGGACGCTCTCAAGCGGTGAGCAGCAGAAGACAGTGATCGCAAGATCGCTCATGCCAGAGCCCGAATTACTGGTTCTGGACGAGCCTTGTGCAGGACTTGATCCAAAGGCAAGAGAGGAACTTCTTGGCGCTTTGCAGAATCTATGTTCGATGAACGGTTGCCCGACATTGATCTATATCACGCATCACATCGAGGAGATCATTCCTGCAGTAACGCATGCGCTTGCCCTTCGGAAAGGAGAGGTCATAGCGAAAGGAACAAGAAAGGATGTACTGACAGGTGAAGTGCTGAGCAGGACTTTTGATATGGGCATGGATGTACTGGAAAGAGACGGACGCTTATGGCCTGTGGTATTGAGGAATCCTTGATTTCAAAAACCCATCAATCAAATCTTCAAGTTTTGAATCCACTTCCTCCATCCTGTATCTCACCCTGGCAACAGGCTTATCAAGTTTCAGCAGACCTGCAAGATCTATCGGAGTACCGGCGATGACAGAATCGCAATCAGCATCGTTTATGGTCTTTTCAAGCTCTTTTATCTGAATATCACTGTATCCCATAGCTGGAAGCACGGCGCCCAGGTGGGAGAACTTCTTATAGATCTCTGATATGGAACCCACTGCATGTTTTCTGGGATCAACTATCTCTTTAGCCCCAAATTTCTCTGCTGCGATCACACCTGCTCCATATGCCATTCCGCCATGCGTGAGCGTGGGTCCATCCTCCACGACGAGGACGCGCTTTCCTTTTATTAATTCCGGGTTTTCGACCGTTATCACTGACATGGCTTTGATGAGCACAGCTTTTCTATTGATCGACCTCACATTGTTCATGACCAGATCCACATCTTCCTTTTTCGCTGAATCCACCTTGTTCACGATTATGATGTCTGCGAGAAGCACGTTCACTTCCCCTGGATAGTAGGTAAGCTCATGCCCTGCCCTGTGCGGATCTGCGATAACGATGTGCAGGTCTGGTCTGAAAAATGGAATGTCGTTGTTCCCCCCGTCCCAGATTATGATGTCTGCTTCCTTTTCTGCAGACTCCAGTATTTTCCTGAAATCAACTCCGCTGTAGACCACTGTCCCGCAGCAGATATATGGCTCGTATTCCTCCCTCTCTTCGATCGTGCACTCATTCCTGATGCAATCCTCCATGGAAGCAAACCTCTGGCATTCCTGCTTTTTCAGATCACCGTAGGGCATTGGATGGCGCACCACGACCACACTTAACCCTTTCCCTTTCAGTATGTCCACGAGCTTTTGCGATGTCGGGCTCTTGCCCGCGCCAGTCCTCACGGCACAAACAGAGATAACGGGTTTTTTTGATCCAAGCATGGTGCTTTTTGTGCCCATAAGCCTGAAATCCGCACCTGCAGCCAGTACAATCGAAGCTTTTTGCATCACTGTCTCATGAGATAGATCAGAATACGCCAGGATAACCTGGTCAATGTCAAATTGTTTTATCAGCCCTGGCAGCTCATCTTCAGGATAGATGGGTATGTCTTTCCCGTACAGAGCACCGGCAAGCTCTTTCGGATAAACGCGCCCTGCGATCCCGGGGATCTGCGCTGCCGTAAAAGCAACAACCTCATAATCTCTGTTATCTCTGAAAAAAGTATTGAAGTTGTGAAAATCGCGCCCCGCTGCGCCCATTATTATTACTTTTGTCCTCATTGAAGAGCCTCCTGTGCTCTGTACTGGTGGTCGCCCTTGCATATAAGTTACTCTATTATTTCTGCCCCTCTTCCAATCGTGGTAATGAAAGCCTCGCTTCTGATCCCGCTTTCTTTGAAAGCATGTTTCATGGCAGCAGCTATCTCCTCCCTTTCTTCCAGCCTGCATACTGCTATCATTGTCGGACCTGAGCCGCTGATCGTGATCCCTGCTGCCCCTGCCTGGAGCGCACTTTTTTTTACCTGTTCATATCCCCTGATCAGCCTGGAACGCCTCTCCTCTATCACCCTGTTCTCCATGCTCTCACCGATCAGCTTTATATCACCTTTCACCATGCCCATGACCAGGGACGCCGCACTCCCTGTATTGAACGAAGCGTTCTTCAGCGAGATCTTTTCAGGCAGTATTGCCCTGGCTTTTCGTGTGCTCACCACGAAATCAGGATGAACAGCCACGATCCCGATTTTTTTCGGCATTAAAGATATCACTTTATTATCATGCACTATCACAAATCCGCCAAAGATGGCGGGTGCAACATTATCGGCATGTGCCACGCCAGCG
>JAPZAV010000081.1 GCA_027460465.1 Candidatus Methanoperedens sp.
TTTTTTAAGTATCTCTGCAAACGTAGGCTCTATTGATGGTTTAACATCTTCTCCTTCATGAACATGATGTGGAAAAGTTTCAATTTCGCTGTAATGTGGAGCATTGTCCCATCTTGATATCAGCTTTTTTTCTTTATTCTGCCGGTGATATGAATAATCTATTTTACGCAGACCGGAATCAACATACTCAAAAACATGAAGCTCTGAACCATCCCTCAATTCTACTGCAAACCTGATAAAACCTCTATTTGTGCCGATGAATTCCCTGATAAGCCGAAAGTTAATGACCTCTGGACTCTTTTTAGCGACTATCTTCAAGAATTCAAAGTAATCGCCGATCATCCAATAGCCTCTATCAGTGCCTTTTTCTCTTCTTTTAACTCATTGTATATCTCTACCGATGCTTTCCACTCGAAAAAATCCATATCATCCCCCAGCGTTCCGCTCAGGAATTTTTTATAGAATTCTTCCGTTTCCATACCGTATTTCTTTTCAAAATATTTCATATTCTCATAGAGGTCATTTAATTTCTGGTTTATCTCTTCTATTCTGGATTTAAGGGTCCTTGTCACCACATTCTTAACTAAATCCTTTGTAAGTCCTGTTTTTTTTATTTCTGCTGCCATTCATATCACCAGTTCATTCGATTATCTCTTTTTCATTCAAGGGATGGCTTCCTCGTACAGCTCATCTTTATCTGTATACAGACCTGACTTGATCACTGCTTCAATCCTATCTTTCAATATATTTTTGGTTTCCATTGCTTCACGCTTTTCCTCCTTGTGTATGTTTATTTTCTTCAGATAATGCCATTTCAGCCTCTTTTAGACACCATTTTGCTCTGAACAGATAATCCTTTACCATCTCGCTTGTTCTCATATCTCTACGACCTCCCCGGACTTGACATCAGGCTTTAATATCCAGAAATGTCCCCTTTCGGTTTTGACCTTCTGTGCTTTCTGTGCTTGCAGCTTTCGTTTCAATAATTTCAATTCTTTTGAAAGGAATGAATCTCTATCGTAGAGAACAATTCCATCATCAATGATATCCAGCAGGATCGGTGGATGTCCTTTAATCTCTTCTGGCGTAAAGAAAATATCTGAAATCAATCCGCTTATATTTGATTTCCGAAGTGAAATATACGCCTTGCTTTTTTTCAGATATTCATGAGTAACAATTAAAAAATCTATATCGCTGTCAGGTTTTGCTTCTCCTCTTGCCACAGATCCGAAGAGGCAGATGGAAATCAACCTGTCGCTGAAATGATTTTTTATCGCTGAGCAATATTCTTCAATTAAACTGACATATTCTTTTTGCATACTTCAGCTCTGTCATTACATTTTAAATATCCTCTTTCCAGAGTTAATTCATAATCGATGATATGAACCTCCAGTCCGTTTCCTGCAGGACGAGGAGCTTCATTTTTATATCTCCATGATCATCATCTGAAAAGACATAGTAATCTTTTTGTTTCAGATTCTCAATAATTTCTTCAAGCTCTTCCCTGCTTTTTATTTTCCCTTCAATTATGTTTGCTCCCAGCAGGCTTTTCAAATCAAATAATTGTTCAATTCCCATTTGAGATGCAACCTTACTCATATAGCCATCGTCTGTTAGTAAGATTGCATTTTTCGATTTAGCCAGAATGATACTTTCGCAATCTGGGAGCGCTAATTTATACTGTTTTTTGAGTTCATAGGCTTTTTCTAGCTCGTGAGAATCCAGTAATATAATACCAACTTTATTTTTAGCATCAGTAAAACTCACAAGATCATCGATTTTTTCAACAAATTTAAATCCTGCTATCTTGTTTGTGTCTAATTCTTTTAAAACAGAAGGAGTAATATAACAGGAGTGTTTTTTAAAAAGAATATCCAGCAGGCTCAATCGGTCTATTTTTGCCAGAGAACTCAAGACACATGTATCAATGAGTATCATCTAATCAGCCTTGCTAATTCTTCTCCTTTATCCTCAGAAAAACCTCTTCTGATCTTTACGCCTGCCTTTGCAAGAAAATCCTTGATCTCCTCAGTGCTTACCCCTGCAAGTTCAGCAGCTTTTGAAATTGACATTTCCTCACTTTTGTAAAGTTCTATTACAGCAGCTATACGCATATCCTTTCTGAATTCAAAAAAAGTCCTTAATGCATCTTCAATAAGTTCATTTTTTGTATTATAAATTCCTCTTTTTACCAGCGCATCCGCACCATTGAAAATAACACTGCTCATATTTTTTACCCTAATATATCATATAACATTGTTTTATATTAATCTTTTTACTTAAAATCTCCCAAAATCTCAAAACTCAGCGCTCTTATCAATATTCTCCCAGTTCTCATCAAACCATTCATGCACTCTTTTCAGTCCGTCTTTGAATTCCATTTCAGGTTTATAATCCAGCAGCTTCTGCGCCTTCCTGATAGAAGAAAGAAGCCTGTGCTTCACATCCCAGTCCCTTCTTTCAATGTACACAACCCCGGCCTCATTGCCCGCAAGCTCGTTCACCATGTTCGCCATATCTATGACCCTGTGCTCCTTGCCCGAACCCAGGTTGATGGCTTCTCCTGTTGCCTCCTGCTTTATACCCATCGCAAGAAGACCGTTGATGATATCCTCAACATATGTCCAGTCCCTGGTCTCTTTTCCATCGCCCGTTATCGGGAGCATTCGCTTATTCATTGCCCAGTAGAAGAAGTTTGGAATAACGTTCCTGTATCTTCCAGGTACTTCACCCGGACCAAAGACATTGAAGAACCTGGCATTGACGATTGGAAGCCCGTACAGGTTGTGGAAATAATTCGTATAAAGTTCTCCAAGAAGCTTTGTCACCTGATATGGAGTATGCAGGTGGATCGATATATCATGCTCCTCAAACGGCATTTTCGATTCCAGTCCGTATACGCCGCACCCGGATGAGGAATAAACAAATCTTTTTATGTCTAAAAGACTTGCATATTGAAGTACCTTTAATGTCCCCGTTCCATTCACCATCAGATCTTTCTCAGGATTATCCACAGAGTTCTGGTTTGCAAAATGGGCTGCTAAATGAAATACATATTCCGGTTTTTCTTTAAAAGCGCGCTTTAGCATTTCCTCGTCAAGGATGCTTCCCTTTATGAATTGAACGTTCTTCGCTTTTGGAATATTCCACTCATATGCAGAGGATAGATCATCCAGAATTATAACCTTCCTGGCATTCAATTCAGCCAGCTTCCTGCAGAGATTGCTTCCAACACATCCCGCGCCCCCTGTTACCAAAACGACTTTGTTCTCGTATTCGTAATAATCTTCCATTTCAGTCACCAATCCTGTAATACCATTTCATCCAGTTCACAGTCCTTCTGATACCCTCCTCCGGAGGGACTTCTGGATCATGTTTCAAATCCCTGATAGCTTTGGAGCAATCAATAGTTTTTATTTTTGTAGTGAACGGCTCTGCCTCCTTATAGGTTACAATCGAATCATCCCTGCCCACAGCTTTCAACACGAGATCAGAATACTCTTTGATATCTTTCTCCCATTCCGATTTACCAGCAACATTGTAAGCTTCTCCTGGAATGAAGTTATCCACAATATTGGCAAAAGTTCTCACAGAGTCATCAACATAGTCGATTATTCTTTTGTGACCTTCATAAACAACATAAGGTTTGTTATACAGCGCACAGTATATGAATTTCGGGATGAATCCCCTGTAGGGTGTATAATGCTCGCCAGAACCATAGCAGTTCACTGGTCTTACCCTGACTGTCTCTGTTCCGAACATCTTGCTTGAGTTGAGGCACATCAGCTCACCCGCCCATTTAGTTATTGCATAATCGTTCATCTGATATGTATCCTTTATCGGATTATTAATCATAACATCTTCTGACATTACACCTTCATAATCTCCGTATACCTCGGCGCTTGAAAAGAAGATCATTTTGAATTTCAATTTCTCCTGCAACCTGATCATATTTTTTGTCCCAATCGCATTGGTTGCCCATAGATTTTCATAGTAATCCTCACCGTTCCAGCGCCCGTATTCAGCAGCAAGGTGATACACATGACTGAGTTTCCATTTTTCAAAAATCCTCTCTATTTGCCTGTAATTCTTAACATCTGCTCTTATGTAATTCTCTTTTTCAGTATTGTACAGATCAAGGCTAATTACCTCATGCCCTCTTCTCTTCAGTTCGTTTACCAGATTTGTTCCTATAAATCCAGATCCACCTGTAACTAATATTGTCTCAGTTTTCGTATTTCATCCCTCCCGAATATTTTGATAATTCTTCCTTGCCACCATAGTTTAATGCTTCCATATCATAATATCTAACTACCCATCATCTTCTTTTTTTTCTATCTTTTTCCACTTATCTGCATGCAGACCGGGGATATTGCTGTGCTAATTGTTTTGGGACGCTTTCGTTCTTTGATTACTATAGATATTTCTACTTGCAATTTTGAAAGGTTTAGAAAATATATAAGGATTTCGATATTATTAAAAGCTATTGTTTATATAATTTGATGCGTCTGGTATATATAAAATAACTTAGACCCAATTTTCCATTAAAGCTATCGTAATTACACTGATACAAACCAATACATTCCCCCCCAGCCATGCAAATCCCATTCCCAGCAGTCCGTACCTCTGAAGAGCTGCATACCCCAAAACATGCAGGATTCTATCTTATAGTTCCTGAAATGTATTTAAAGACGCGTATTTTTCATGAGAAAGGAGGCTGCTCTGTTCTCAGATTGGCGCCATAGATCGTATTGGCAGGATCAAGGAAAAAAATAGGGCTGTAAACCATACCTATTCCATTACATACGTATTCTTACTGACAACAACGGTCTCATTTTCTCCATAAACTGTGACATTGACCCTTTTGTCCTGTAAAGGCGGATAGACATGGTGCTTGTATGTAAATAACCTTCCTGCACTCAGTGATATATTCTCATCATAACGCTTTCCGTCCACAAGTACGCTTATTGTGTAATTCCTGGTTTCAGGTTCTGAATTGGTAATATCCAGTATTACTACATACTCATTATCCTGCCTGAAGAACATGGAACGCATCGGCTGGCTCAATTCTGCTCTTGATAAAAATAAATGAGCAGCGTATAGAATTAATGCTATACAGACCAGCAATAAAAGAAAATAGACCAGTTTATTTCTTTCCATTCCTGTTTTTCATATATACGAATAAAATCAATGAAACTGCAAAAGGCACTGCAATGCCAGCAGGAAACTCCGGGATTGCAGCATCCTGAACATTGAAGCTGTCGCCCACGATGGAATTTGAATTGCCTGGTTCATATTCGGTGGGAGGATCATAAGAAGAATTAAACACTTGCACATTCCATGTGCCTTCCTGGTCCACTCCCGGAACAAATGTGCGGTTACTGCTCAGATTTCCATTGCTATCTGCATTCAAAGTTTCAGTAAATGTCTTATTATTTATACCATCATAATAGGCTACTTTGTACCCGTATCCCGCGTTGAATCCTGTGCCGTGCATGAATACAGTGTGCTCGTCTGGACCGAAATCGTTGTCGATGTTGTTATGGGATGAATCATTATAAGATTCCAATTTATATGATCTAATAGTTAGAGTTCTTTTTTCAGTCTGATTCATAATTCCTGAGAGATTCTGGGCATACGCGGTATAGCTGTAAACTCCGTTCGCTAGATTTGTGAAATTACGGTATAACCTGTGGATACCTGCATTATAAGATGCATATATTTCTTCTTGTGATAGGACCCTATTGTAGATCTGGACATCGTCTATCTTCCCGTTGAAGATTTCGCCTGCTCCACCAGCGTATGTTCCTATATCAAACGTAGCACTTAGTCCACTAATGCTGCTTTGACCGATTGAACCGGAACCTTTCATTATACCATCAATATACACATAGCCTGTAGAACCATCTTTTATACCAACAATATGATGCCATGCACCGTCATTGGGATAGACTCCATTGGCTGATTGAAACCGATTTGCATCAGCATAAATCGATACTGCACCATCATTATTGGGGAAATATACCATCCAACCTCTAAAACCAAGCCACCGACCAGCCAAAGCAGAATCACCTTTAGGGTAAGATGCACCTGTCGTTTGCATCCATGCTGAAACACTATAATCCACATTATTAGTGAAATTCAAAACAGTTGATGATGAATTACTAATACGATCATTGATACCATCAAAACTCAATGCATTTCCAAATTTTCCGGTCGTTGCACCGGGACAGTTAATACCTGAACATGTTGCGTTATTTCCCCAGCTACTCCAATCTCTGAAAAATGCTGAATTCTCTCCTTCTTCCCCGTTGAATTTCCACCATCCTACTAAAGATCGGTTCCAATCGATGAATGCTGTTGTTTCAGAAGGATCAGTTATGGTTGTATTGATATTCACAAAGTTCTGTGTAATGGTTGCACCATCATCTGGAGTAGGATCGAAAAAGCTAATCCATGGATAACCTGCATGTGCAGTCGGAATATATATAGAAAGCATCAAGAACAACCCGAAAATAACTCGAGGCAGACCGATCTTTTTAAAAATAAGTTTTTCAAAAATATTTGATTTTATCATATTATCATCGCCACCTTGGTGAACACCATCCCGATGAAAACGATGAACAGTATAGCAGACAGCCTGCTGAATCTTATCCTCATCCCGCCTGTTATTGTTAAAGTCCTGTCCTTGAGATGCTCTGTCAACTCAAG
>JAPZAV010000082.1 GCA_027460465.1 Candidatus Methanoperedens sp.
CAACATGACCGATGGCAAGGAATTTCATTATCTGTTTTGCATCAGCCTGCGATATCGCAAGCTCTTCCACAGGCGGCGCATTTTTTATCTTCTTCCTTGTAAAGATCACCCCGTCTTTCATATTTGCTCCCACAAAACCCTTTGCATCCGATAAGATCAGCGTGCCCTTTTTCATATACGCACCTGCGAACTCGCCTGCTATTCCCTCAACAATGACCACGCCGCCGTCAAGGTGCGCACCGCAGTTCAATCCTGCATCTCCTTTTATTAACACCACACCCTTTTTCATCAAAAGCCCTGTGCCATTGCAGGCGTTTCCCTCTATTACCACATGGGCTTCACAGCTGCATCTTGCAGCAACGGTACCGCGAAGTATGCCGTCATCCAGCGTGAGATATCTTTTTCGCTCATCGTACTCGTTTTTAACAAGCTTATCATCTCCCGATCCTCTGCAGAGGATCTCTGTGATCGAACGGAACTTACTGTAGCCAGCCTCATCAGATACAACCTCGACCACATTCCCGACCGGCTCTTCGATCCTTCCTCTGACATATATCGTGCCTGAGACCATACCCATTCCCATCTCTGGAGCAACATCCCCCTCTATTAATATCTTTCCAGCCTTTTCAGGCATACCTGATCCACCGAAATGCTTCAGACCCACACCAAGACTGTAGCCAAGTCTTTTCCCTCCATTCCCGATTATATGGACTTCTTTGCCTTTTTTCAGTTCATTTACAAGGTCTCTGTACGTATGGTCAGCGCCTTCCTGATAAGGTATCATGCTGTCTGGAAGAATCTTACCGCTCTGCCATGTGAAATCATATGTATAATCGCACAGGTTATCCACTCTTTCATTCAGGGTCAGGAACATAATGTCTACTTTATATTTTTTGGATCGGATATACCTGTTAGCACAGCTGTCACCCTGATATGCCCTGAAAGCGCATCATCCACTTTTGCACCCCAGACTATCCTGCAGGTGTTTGGAGCCCTCTGCAGCATCAGTTCCCCTGCCTGCGTCACTTCGCCAAGTGTCATATCCTCACCTCCCATTATATGCAAAAGCACCCCGTAGGCCCTGGAAATATCTGCCACGTCAAGGAGCGGCGTGGAAAGTGCTGTATCAATTGCCTTTTCTATGCGCTTTTCTCCCTCTCCTTCGCCTATCCCTATTGCAGATACCCCTCCTCTTTCCATGATGGTTCGAAGGTCAGAGTAGTCAAGGTTCACCAGGCTTGGCTGGATGATCGTGCCGGTGATGTTCGTAATAAAAGCACCGATCAGTTCATTGACGATCGCAAAACCCTCTTTGAGAGGCAGGTCACCCGCAGATGTTCTGAGTCTTGAGTTGTCTATGACAACCACAGAGTCGCAACTTGAAGCAAGGGCTCTTATCCCGAGAACTGCCTTTTTCCTCCTTACCATCTCTGAATTGAAGGGAAGCGTCACACACGCCAGCGTGAGAGCGCCTGTTTCATGTACAGCTTCAGCCACAACATGTGCAGCCCCGCCCCATATAGATCTTTTCTCCCATGAGGATTTTCACATCGCTTTTCACTTCCAGAAGATGAACTGCATCCGTATCAGCAGCGATTATCTTGCTTCCTGTTATCCCTTTCTGCGCAATCCAGCTTATTATATTACAACCTGCACCGCCAAGACCGATCACAGAGACTGTTGGTTTTGCAAGCTTTGCAAGTTCTGAAATCCTGGATTCCTGAGTCATAGGTGTCCCTCATTTTCTTCGATTTTGTTTCTACCTAATATATTATTCCTACTTATTATATCTTTTCTAATATTATTTTATGTTTCTGAAACGCAAGGTATATAACTCATATCCAATAAGATTGCCAAAAATGAGCAGAATAAGGATAGATCCCGGTGTGAGATATCTCGAAGGCACACAGCGCGTTCTTGCACCGGAGACCACGCTTGCCAACACAACAGAGCTCCTTCCTATGATAGGGGTCACCCGCATTGCCAATATAACTGACCTTGACCGTGTTGGCATCCCTGTTTTTTCCGCCATCAGACCGAGCGCTGCTGCGGGCGCCATATCCATCTACTCGGGCAAAGGTGCAAATGAGACAAATGCCAGAATATCAGCCATAATGGAAAGTTTTGAGAGGTGCCTTGCAGAACAACCGGAGGTCAGCAACGACCTGAAAGGAATTGAGCTGAATGCAGAGAGGGTGGTTGATACATATGAGAGCCTGAGCGAGAGCTATCCTGCACTGTATCCTGATGCCCTCCTCCTGCCTCAACCTGTTGCTGAGTTCACAAACCTGGAATGGGTAATGGGGGACGATATCATGAATGACGTCGAGGTGTTTGTCCCTGCCAATGCTGTTTTCCATCCTTATTCCCCGCTCAGAGGGGATCAGCTTTTCCGAAGCAATACCAATGGTCTTGCCTCAGGGAACACGATCGAGGAAGCGGTGCTGCACGGGCTGCTCGAGGTAATAGAAAGGGACGCGCTCAGCACAGCCGAGTTCACACGAAAGCCGGGGAAGGAGATCGTGCTTTCAGAAAGCGACGGTCTTAACTATGAACTGAAAAAGAAAATGGAAGAGACAGGGATCCAGGTGAAGCTCAGATTGCTTGAGTCTGATGTTGATGTTCCCACAGTGGTTACTGCACTTGATGACACTGTCCTGAAAGACCCTGCTCTCCTTGTAATGGGAGCTGGAGCGCATCTATCTCCTGAGATAGCGATAACAAGGGCGCTCACAGAGGCTGCACAGAGCCGGGTGGTGCAGATTCATGGCGCACGCGAGGATACTGACAGGGAACGCGTTGTCCGCACATTTGGCTACGAGCATATGAAAAAGCTGAACAGCTACTGGTTTGAGCCCGCAGAAAAAGAAGAGACCCTGACACAGGATGAAATGAACGATAGCTCAGGCGACACACCTGCTGCCAATATCAATACCGTACTTGAGAGACTTGGAGGGATAGCGGACGGGGCTATCATCGTTAACCTGTCAAGAGAAGTGAGCATCCCTGTAATAAGGGCGATAATTCCTGGTTTTGAACTCTTTACCCTAGATCGGGAGAGGAAAGGGCAGCGTCTCAGGAAAAAGAGAGCGTTGAAATGAAACCGGTTGTGTTCACAGGCACGAGCATAAACCACCAGGATGCAGAAAAAATACTGGATGCTGATTACCGATCTCCTGTGAGGCGGGATGATATCAGGAAGCTCATGAAATCCCTGCCTGATATCATAGGGATAATCGATGGTGTTTTCTTTGACAGTGCAGCAGTGGCACACCGTGAAATAATTGAAGCAATAAGAAATGGTATCATTATTGTGGGAGGAGCGAGCATGGGTGCAATTCGGGCTTCTGAACTTGATTCTTATGGCATGATCGGTGTGGGCAGAATATATGAGATGTACAGGAATGGAGTCATAGATTCAGATGATGAGGTGGCAGTTACCTTTGACGCCGAAACCATGAAGCCGCTGTCGATCCCGCTTCTGAATGTCAGAGTTACTGTCAAAGCACTTGTAGATCTTGGGATTTTGAATAACGATGAAAGTGCGGGTATCATAGGCATCACAAGAAAGATATTCTATCCAGACAGGAATTACCAGAATATTCTCAATGAATGCATGGAAAAAGGGGTTATTTCACGTGAAAAGAAAGAGATCCTTGCTGATTCTTTCAGAAAATATTACATAGATGCCAAGCGGGAAGATGCAGTCCTGGTTCTGGAAAAGATAAAAGAACTTATGGATGCCTGATCATTTTCTCTGAGGGGCACTTCCCTTATGCTTATGAAAACTGCCTATGAACTCGTGCCAGCTGAAGACTGCAAAAATGAATCCCAGCAAAAAAATGATCTGGGTGATCTCAGGGAGGTAGTAGCCGCTGAACAGTTCTCCTCTATCTCCAAACTTCACAAGGAACATGATCAATGTATTGATGGCGAACGCTGCACCTGCGATCGAGATGTAGATCCAGGTCCGCTGCATCACAGTCTCGTTTAAAAATAGCCTTGCCCTGAACAATCCCTTATCTACCCTGTGCATAATGAAAAGAATCGAAATGATCATTAAGACTATCACAGAAGATGCGACCGCGATGAAGATTTCGATGAACGCCTCTATGAAATTTAGTGGCTGCATTGCAATCATTTTTTATATATTATATAAGATCTGATTATTGTCTGTTAATTCATATATATCTATTGCTCAGGAAAAAATTCCCGGCAGCAATTTCCCTGCTGGATCTTAGAACTAAGTTTAATGTCCAGTAACCTTCTGGGGGTTTTTTCAGGAGTTTCGATCCCCACAAAGGGCGCAAAGATCGCAATGCATAGCAGCAGTACCCTTTGCTCACTGGTATGGAAAAGTTCATAATAGACAACGAACTCGGACGAACTGATACGAACTCGATCTATTCAGAGTTCGTACGAGTTTGTACCAGTTCGTTATTATTGTTGTTATTGTTTATCTCGTTGCTCTTTTTCATTGTCATCAATGAACCTGAGTTCATGGCTGACTTAGCAGTGAGATTACCTCAAATGATCATCGGATACCAATACTAAGTCTTACCTTGCAGCTTTTGCTACTCTTTCGATATTGTCTTTCTTGCCCATGGCAAACCCTTTAATATCATAGTTCGCCGCAGCTATTATTTCTTCTGCAAGTGCATCCGCGAGTGACTTTTTTCTGCCAAATGAAGCCTGCTGTGCTCCCTGAGTTATCAACCTTAAAGCAGTATCCACACGTCTCTGAGGTGCTGTATCAACTGACTTTGGAACCGCAATACCGCCGTACTGCAATCTGACCGTCTCTTCTCTCGGGCCGGCGTTTGTGACCGCATTCACCAGCACCTGAACAGGGTTCTGCACTGTCTTCTTATTGATGACATCAAAAGCTTCCTTAACAATTTTGCATGCAGTGATCTTCTGACCTGTATTGTTCTCCTCTCGCATCATTTTATTCACGAGTCTCTCGACGATGTTAAGATTGGACTTACTGAACTGCTGTTTAGAATTTCTTCCGCCCGAGTGCGGAACGAATATCGGCGTGAGATTGATATAGTTCCTCACGCTCGGGTCTTTGACCTCAACTTCAGCAAAATCCCATTTTCCAAACAATTTATTCATGCTACCTCACCGGTTTTTCCTTCTTGCCGAGAACCATCTGTCTCAGATCCACATTATTCACAGCCACGACCTTCCAGCGCACTCCCGGGATATCTCCCATAGCTCCACCCATCCTTCCTCCGATGCGTTCCACGACGACTTCATCATGTTCATCAATGAAATTGATCGCACCGTCATTCGGGCAGAAAGCTGTTATCTGTTTGCCATTCTTAATGAGCTGCAACCTTATGCATTTCCTTATACCTGAGTTTGGCTGTTTCGCCTCAACTCCCACTTTTTCAAGTGCTATGCCCCTTGCTCTGGGTGCTCCTCCAAGAGGATCTGCTTTTACATCAAGATTGAGAGCTCGTCTGCTGTAATTTCTGTCGCTCCATCTGAATTTTTTGTGTTCGCTTTTGAGTTTACGAGCCGCGTATATTCCTTTTCCCATGAAGTTTGTCCTCCAAAAGACCCCGGGTTCCCGTATTTTACGGGGACAGACGGAGACTCATTGAATAATCACATCTTCTATATTATGATGCCTGAGAGAGAGTTTTTTTACTTTTTCAATGTTTTTGCCGTCTCTCCCGATGGCAAGCCCCTTCTCCTTAGTAAGTACCTCTACATAAGCTATACGCTTGTTTTCCTTTGTAACGATGTTCGCGTTTCTTATCGAAACAGGATGAAAAGCGTTCTTCACGAACTCTACAGGGTCGTCTGAATGTTCTATAATTTCTATGTGCTTTCCTATGGCTTTCTTCACCCTGTTGATATGCTCCCCACCTTTCCCGATGGCAAGCCCCATATCCCCGCTCTTCACCACGAATATCAACCTATTGTTCTCACTGTCTTCATAGCAATCCTTTGCTCTTGCTCCTGTGAGGCTCTCGAACAGCGCGATATACCTGAGTCCTTCAGTGCTCAACCTGACTTCACTCATTCATGCTCCCGAATGAAAGGATGTCCGATTCTCCGGGTTCGATCACTGCAAGAGCAGCAATAGAGAAAGGCTTTCCGCATGCGACTCCAAGGTCAGCACCTGAGCCCGGATATCTTATTACAGGCACGCCTTTTATTTCATTCAATGCCTTTTCAGGATAATTGGACGAAATCACGATTACCTGTGCTTTCCCATTTTTTATGGCATCACTGGTCTGTTTTGTTCCAACAACCACTTTGCCTGTTGAAAAAGTGGCACGCAGAACCTTGCTTATGTCGGTTTCCATAATAGTCCTCCATTATTTGACTTTCTTTGCAATCAATTTAACATTTCCTGTTCCAAGCTTTATTGGCTGACCCACAATAACGTTTTCTGTCACCCCGCGCAGCTCATCCACATCTCCACTTATGCCTGAATCAAGAAGGTGATTAACTGTCACCTCAAAAGCTGCACGTGCAAGGACACTCGCCTTTTCTCCTGATATACCATGTCTGCCAATCGGTTTCACTTCACCGTCCACTGTCATTATATCTGCCACGAGCATGATATGCCGCACATCCACAGTCAGACCCTGCTCTCTCAGCGTCTCTGTGGCTTCATGTATCAGAGCGGATCTCGCAGCTTCTATCCCCATTACTTCGAAGATCTCGTTTATATTGTTTGTCCTTGTTCTTGTAGCATCAACCCCGTCTATTGCAAGGACTTCTTTGAGCGCAGAACCTTCTGTATATAATACGTATTCGCTGCTTTCTTCTTTTCTGATCACGACCCTTTTTATACCCTTTATTCCCTTCAGTATCACTGACTGCACGTTCTTTACGAGCTGAAGCAGCTGCCTGTAGGAGGGTTCTTCGGGTCTCATGGTCAGAGTATCGCCAGATATCTCACTCCTGATGCCGAGTTCATCTGCCAGCTTATCAGCGATCTCTTTCACGCTCATATTCCGCTGAAGGACTGCTTTTTTATTGAGCTCGATTATCACCTTCATTTCAGTGATATCTGTGGACATGCTGCCCAGCACTGTAATATAGGTCGCTTCTATCTTCCAGGCAAGTTCGCGCGCCCTGTCCCTGTCAAAGGCATAATCCTTTTCAAGAAAAATGGTCATCATAGGCGTGCTCGGGTTCTTCCTGGCGTCCACGATCTCTATCAGGCGCGGCAGACCGAGCGTGACATTGATCTCTGCCACACCTGCGTAGTGGAATGTTCGCATCGTCATCTGTGTACCGGGTTCTCCGATCGACTGCGCTGAAACAACGCCTGCGGCTTCGCCAGCTTCGATCCTGGAATAATCATATATTGCAGTGGTACGCTTTATTATCTCATCAAGCTGCTTCTTTGTGATTTTCGCATCCTTGAGTTCACGCTTCAGATTGCCTATGACCTTTGGAGGAAGCTGGAGGTTTGAAACGACCTCATCTATGGCTTTCTGGTCCACGCTCATTCTTTCACTCCGACCACGGAATCTATGATCCGCCTGACCGCTTCCGGTTTGCTGAAATCGCTATTCATTGGATTGATCCCATCTTCTCCATATTTGAACTGAATGATCATTTTCCGCGTATCCCTTACAGACCCATCGAATTGAACTTCAAGATCCTGAAGTGCATTCACAAGCCTGCGCTGGAGATAACCTGATTGCGATGTTCTCACGGCAGTATCCACAAGACCTTCGCGTCCTCCTATTGCGTGGAAGAAATACTCGGTCGGTGATAATCCGCTCTTGTAACTGGCTCTCACAAATCCATGTGCCTGTGCCCCAAGGTCGCCTTTCTCAAAGTGAGATAAAGTTCGACCCGCATAGCCTCGTTTGATCCTCTCGCCGCGCACTGCCTGCTGACCCACGCATGCTGCCATCTGCGTCAGGTTGAGCATGGAACCTCGCGCGCCTGAACGTGCCATTATTACTGCTGAGTTATCCATACCCAGGTGGCGTCCTGCAATATCACCTGTGGAGTCTCTGGCTTTGCTCAACTCTTTCATGATCTCCATCTCGAGCGTTTCTGTAAGCGTGCGTCCGGGAAGCTGTTCTAGCTCTCCAGCAAGATATGCTGAGATCAGCTTTTCGACCTTATCCTGTGCCTGTGTCATGACCTCATCGATCTGGGACTGGGCTTCGGGCGGGATATATTCGTCATCAATCCCGAAGCTGAACCCGCTGTGCATGATGCCTCTTATTGAGAGGCGTGTCGCATCATCAATAAACCTGCATGCGATATCAGAGTTAAATTCTTTTATGAGCTTATCAAGTATCACGCTCTTGAAAGCTCCTATTGCTTTCTCATCGATCGTGCCTCTTTCGAGAATCCCATCCCTGATCACAACATAGGCATCATTCTCGCAGTCCACGCCCTTGCACACTTCGCACTGTTCGCAGATCTCTGCCTTGAACTGCAGGTTAAGTCCTCCGGGTAAGATCTGGCTGAATATCTGTTTTCCAGTCCAGTAAGGTTCGTGGTCCACCATTCCTGCAGGTTCAAGAAGCTCTCTTATCTCGGATTTTCTGAGAAGTTCCAGTGCGTCATTCTTATTTATCTTTTCCTTGCTGTTGGTGAGAAGGAAAAGTCCGGATATATGGTCGTGGATACCGCCTATTATGGGCCCGCCAAATCTCGGTGAGAGGATGTTCTCCTGCACGTGCATCAGTATCTTTGCCTCGGCGCGTGCCTCTTCTGTCTGTGGAACATGCAGGTTCATCTCATCGCCGTCAAAGTCCGCATTATATGGCGGACATACTGCGGGATTGAGCCTGAAAGTCTTGTGCGGCAGCACTTTGATTTCATGAGCCATTATGCTCATTCTGTGAAGCGAGGGCTGTCTGTTGAACAGAACCACATCGCCATCCTTTATCTGCCTGTCCACTTTCCACCCGAGTTCGACCAGGTCAGCAAGTTCTTTGCTGTTGGATTCAGTGATCTTGACCCGGCGTCCATCTGCCCTGACGATATAATTGGCGCCTGGATGATTGTCAGGACCGCGCCTGACATACTCCTTCACTTCATCGAGATTTCTCGGAGTCACATTCATTGTTATTGTGAGTTCTTTTGCCACCTCGAGCGGGACACCGACCTCAAAGATCCTGAGATTCGGATCCGGAGAGATCACTGTTCTGGCTGAGAAGTTCACCCGTTTTCCGGACAGACTCCCCCTGAAACGCCCCTCTTTTCCTTTCAATCTCTGGGAAAGGGTCTTAAGAGGTCTGCCTGATCTGTGCCTTGCCGGCGGCACGCCTGAGACCGCATTGTCTATGAACGTGGTCACATGGTATTGCAGCAATTCCCACAGGTCTTCGATGATCAGCTGAGGTGCACCTGCCTCCCTGTTCTCCTGGAACCTCTGGTTGATGCGGATTATGTCCACGAGTTTATGTGTGAGGTCATCCTCGCTGCGCTGTCCGGATTCCAGTGTAATCGAAGGCCGCATCGTGACCGGAGGTACAGGCAGCACGGTCAGCACAATCCATTCAGGTCTGGCGTTCTGTGGATCCATCCCGATCACCTCGATATCTTCATCTGTTATCTTCTCGAGGCGGGAACGGATATCGGTGGGCATGAGCTTGTGCTCGTTCTCAATATAGGTCGTGGGTTTCTCGAACTTGATCTCCTGCTGCACCTCCCCGCAATACGTGCATGTCCCTGCTTTTCGCGCTTCCTTGAACACCTCGTTCACAATGTCTTCTATAGGCTGGCCCATTTTCCTGAGCGTTTTTATTTGTTCAAGATATTTCTTTTTCTGATTTGGCTCTAAAAGAAGTGCACCGCATTTCCTGCACGTTGCCCTGAGTATTTTTCGTATCAATTTTGCAAAACCAACATGGATGACAGGAGCCACAAGCTCGATATGCCCGAAATGGCCAGGACACTCTCCAGCCCTTCCGCCGCAGGTCTTGCATCTCAGACCCGGGTCTATCACTCCGAGCTTTGTGTCCATCAATCCCATTTCGATCGGAAAACCATCATCGTCATAGGTATCTGCTGTTATGACCCTTGTGACGCTCATTTTCCTGAACTCTTTTGGGGAAATAAGTCCGAATTTTATCTGTTTTATTCTTTTTGGGGTAGCGATTACCATGATTTCCTCCTACACCGCGTCCTCAAGTTCAAGCCGCGGTGCAACGCCGAGGGAGATGATCTCATCAAGCAGCAGTTTGAATGCATAGCTCATTTCTACAGGGGAAATATCAGTCTCTGCACCGCAGTTAGGGCACACTGTGGCATTCCTGCGCTTATCAAGTGTTGCGATCATACCGCAGTGGGAGCAGACGTATTCTACCACTCTGTCCGATTCATCGAGCAGCCTCTCTTTCAAAGCCATGGCTGCGCCGTGCCCGATCAGGACATCACGTTCCATCTCTCCGAACCTCAGGCCGCCTTCTCTTGCTCTGCCCTCGGTTGGCTGCCTTGTCAGTACCTGGACAGGTCCTCTTGACCTGGCATGCATCTTGGATGATACCATGTGGTAGAGTTTCTGATAAAGGATGACGCCCATGAAGATATCTGCCTGGATCCTGTTTCCTGTTATGCCATCATAGAGCACTTCTTTACTGGTATGCGAGTATCCATATTTTTTGAGTGAGTGCCTCAGTTCCTCTTCAGATGCTCCAGAGAACGGTGTGCCATCTATCTGCTTTCCATCGAGCGAACCTACTTTTCCGCCTATCATTTCGAGCACATGCCCCACTGTCATTCGAGAGGGGATTGCATGCGGATTTATTATGAGATCAGGAACGATTCCGTTCTCAGTGAAAGGCATATCCTCGTGAGGCACGATCAGTCCTATCACTCCTTTCTGTCCATGCCTGGACGCGAACTTATCTCCGATCTCAGGTACTCTCTGGTCGCGCGTCCTTACTTTTGCAAGCCTTGAACCGTTCTCAGATTCTGTCAATATCACCGTATCAACTATACCTTTTTCATTCGATCGCATGGTCACTGAGCTTTCCCTTCTCTGCAGAGGACTTATGCCAAGTTCGGTAGGCTCTTCAAGGAACCTCGGAGGGCTCGTTTTTCCTATAAGGACATCATTGGGGCCTACAGGGATCTCAGGGTTTACAAGCCCATCATTATCCAGCTGCTTGTACACTTCAGCGCCCCTCGCCCCTCTTACCTCTGCATCAGGGATCTCGAACTTATCTTCCTGTCCTCCTGGATATTTCCGCTCCTCACCTTCATTTGTCCTGAAGAAATGGCTTCTGCCCAGTCCGCGCTCTATAGAGCCTTTATTGATGACCAGCGCGTCTTCGATATTATAGCCCTCATATGACAGCACTGCGACCACGAAATTCTGCCCTGCAGGGCGCGTGTCGAACCCGATCGCTTCAGCTGTCTGCGTTGTTACCAGCGCTCTCTGGGGATAGTGCAGAACATGAGCCCTCGTATCAGGGCGAAGCTTCATGTTGGGCGTGGACATGCCCAGAGACTGTTTGATCATGCCTGCCCCCATCGTATTCCTGGGCGATGCATTGTGCTCAGGGAATGGCACCATGCCTGTGCAGATCCCCAGGATCAGGGCTGAGTTTATCTCAAGATGCGTATGCTTTTGTGTTATATCTTTCTCGTCTATTGCTATGAGTGCGTTCTCTTCTTCCTCTGCATCCAGATACTCTATATATCCGTTGTTCACAAGTGCATCTAACTTGATTTCTCCTTTTTTCAGCTTTTCAATATGTTCCTCTGTAACAAGAGGTGCACCATTTGCCACGACTATTGCAGGTCGTCTTGCCCTTCCCTGGTCAGAGTTGATGTATATCTCGTTGGTCTCCTCATAGTGAATGATGTTCACCTGTTTCTTGATCTCCCCATGTCTTCTTTTTTTCCGCAGCTCTGCTGCGAACTCTTTTGGCTTATCATGCGTTCCGATCAATTCACCGTTTAAAAAAATCCTTGTCTTATTCAAAGGTTTCCACCTCCTCTTCGGTCTCAACTTTCATTTCTTCAGCTTCTTCGAGCGCTTCTAATTCAGTGGCATATGTGGTAACCACTTCCTCGGCACCCACAAGGTGCGGGATTATCGGGACAACACCGAGATCATAGAGATGGTTCTTGATCTGTTTTTCATCACCTGCACTGGTTGAAATCTCGACCAGCTGTGCAAAGTTCTTTACAAGCCCGCAGTTCGGTCCTTCGGGTGTCTCAGAAGGACATACCCTCCCCCATTGAGTGGGATGCAGATCCCTTGCCTCGAAATGGGGCTGAGATCTTGATAATGGTGAGATCACCCTTCGCAGATGCGATAGCGAGGCAATATAGTCAGTACGGTCAAGCAGCTGGGATACACCTGTGCGGCCGCCGACCCAGTTGCCTGTGGCAAGCGGATGTACCAGTCTCTCTGTCAGCACATCAGACCGCACAACAGTGGCAACGTTCAGGTCTCTGTTCCTCATGCTTGCCCTCTCAAGCTGATATTTAATATCGCGCGTCAGCCTGTTGAACGATACCCTGAAAAGGTCCTCCATCAGGTCGCCTGCAAGCTTGAGCCGTTTATTTGCATAATGGTCTTTGTCGTCTGCTTCTCTTTTGTTCAGTGCAAGTTCAAAACATGCCTGTGCCATTCTTCCCAGGAACTGCGCCTTGAGCATGCGGTGTGCCTCGTCATTTCCAAGATGGGGTAATAGATACCTGTCAATCACGTAATTCGCTCTTTTGATCTGGTACTCTTTTGCCTGACCTGAGGCCACACGTGTGCCTATTTTTTCCATGGCCTTTTCTTTGTCGCTCACTTCTGCTTCTTCAAGGTTCTCAAGCATGAATTTGATGATCTCAGGGTCGATGGATACTGAGTTCACGATATCCTGATCGGTCTCGACGCCCAGCGCCCTCATCATTGTGATAAAATTGATCCTGCCTGATATCGATGGAAATGAGACCTCAAGTATGGATTTCCTGTTCCGCTCCACCACAACCAGAGCGCGGTAACCCCTTCGCTGCGAGAAAACCTTTGCAACCTCGATATTTTCGCCGTAGCGTTCTTCAAATTCCACGAGGATCTTGTTTGGCGCAAGGTCCTCAAGCGTGGTAATCACCCGTTCTGTACCGTTGATTATGAAATATCCTCCTGGATCCTGCGGATCTTCTCCAAGCTCTATCATTTCCTTTTCAGTTAAACCCACAAGGTTGCATTTTTTTGACCAGATCATCATGGGCATAAGTCCGATCTCTGCTTCCTTCTCTTCTTTTCCACCATCGGGGCTCAGGATGGTCATGCCAAGAAAAAGCGGTGCAGCATAGGTTATATTTCTCAACCTTGCCTCTGTTGGATAGAGCTTGTCCACTGCGCCGTCAGCCTCTCTGACAACAGGGTTACCTGCGCGGATTTTCCCGAGCTTTACATACGTGCCCTCGATATCGGTTTCAATAATCCTCTGCTCGTCAATGACTTTCTGGAGACCGAAATCCAGAAAGTCATTAAAAGAATCCACATGATGGCGAACTATTTTATCGCTTGTAAAATACGCTTTTGATAGCACTCTTCTGTCTAACATATATTCCTCGAGTATAAACTATTTATGCAATAACCAGACGATAGAAAATTGCCTTTCCTGCTGTTGGACTTTCACGGATGATACGGACAACATCCCCGATCTTGGCTTGAATTTCTCTGGCAGCAGGGTCAGCTTCTTTGATCTTTGGCATTTGTTCTTTCTCTATATTGTACTCGGATAGTATTTTTTTTAGTTCCTCTTCATTTAATATTTCATGCCTTGGTACCATTTTATGTTCTAAGGGTTTGAACTCCCTTCCAGCAGGCTCTTTCTCCTTCATATTACCTCCCGTATAAAACGGGCTCGGGGGGATTTGAACCCTCGGCCATCGGGTTTCTTTTCATTCCTGGTTGAATAAAAGCCCGGTGCTCTGCCTGACTGAGCTACGAGCCCATAGATATTATCCACTAGTTTTAGATGGCTGTTAATCCCAGATACTATATACTCATCAATTAATTGCAAGTTCTGCTAAAACCTCGTGGATGTGCGCCCCTCAAACGACTTCAATTGATTTAAATCTTTCTGATCAGAATTCACTTCGCGTTTTTATCTTCCTGCCAGAGCCCGAATGTGTTGTTCTCGGTATCAGCACATACAGCAAGATAGCCCCATCCAGGCACTGCTGTTCCGGGCATGATGATCATACCTCCCAGCTCTTTTACCTTTTCAAGGTACTCTTCAACAGAAGGAACACCGATATAGTTCGTGATCTTCTGTTCAGGCGATCCTCTTTTTCCCATCCCGCCGCCTACCGCGGGGCTGCCATTCAGATCTCTGGTCTCAATGAGATAGTAAGGCATCTGCCCCGGCATCTGCTGGAATTTCCAATCAAATAATTTTTCGTAGAATCTCTTTGCCCTTTCCAGATCATCAACAGGCAGGTCAAAATGAACAATTGTTGGCATTCATATCACTCCGTTACATATTATGCATCTAAGGTTTTATATTTTCTCCAGGCTTTTATGATTTTTAATGTAAGCTACAAGTCCGCCTTCGTGCAGGATCCTGTTCATGACACCGGGCAGGGGCGTGAACGTAAGTTCAGTTCCCTTTGTTCTGTTCGTTATGATTCCCTGTTCCATATCAAGCTCGAGCTCATCCCCTTCCTCTATCTCATCCGTATTGCAGGTGATGGCTGGAAGCCCGATATTTATGCAGTTCCGATAGAAGATCCGCGCAAAGCTCTTTGCAAGCACAGCCTTCGCTCCTGCGAGATTGATTATCACAGGAGCATGCTCCCTGCTCGAACCGAGACCGAAATTCTCTCCCGCAACAACGAAATCCCCGCTGCGCACAAGCGAAGCAAACTCAGTTCTTGCACCTTCCAGCACATGTTTTGCCAGCTCAGGAAGGTTTGATCGCAGATGGAAGTATCTTCCCGGCGCTATAAGGTCTGTGCTGATATTATCCCCGAACTTCCATGCTTTGCCCATGTCACATCACCTCTCTCGGATCAGAGATCTCTCCAGCAAGCGCGGTAGCTGCAGCAACTGCAGGGGAACCCAGGTAAATGAAAGAATTTGGATTTCCCATCCGTCCTTTAAAATTCCTGGGCTGCGTTGCAAGGCATACATCGCCATCACCGAGTATACCTTCATGCACACCATCGCAGGCTCCGCAGCCTGGCGTGGTTACAAGCGCTCCTGATTCTATGAAAGTCTCTATAGTTCCGTCCTTCAGGGCTTCAAGATACACCATGCGTGAGGCAGGGGTGACAATCACCCTGGTATTTTTGCTGATCTTCTTGCCTTTCAATATCGAGGCAGCGATGTGGAGGTCCTCAAGTCTGCCGTTGCACGATGTACCGATCAATACTTCGTTGACTTTGACTTTCCCGACCTCGCTTATTTTTTTTGTATTATCCACAAGATGAGGACATGCTATCACGGGTTCAAGTTCTTCTGCATTGATTTCTATGCGCTTCTCAAAATCAGCATCCTCATCTGAGCCCACCTCCCTGAAATCTTCCTCTCTTCCCATCTTTTTCAGGAACTTTTTCGTTTCATTATCAGGCGGGAATAATCCCACCTTGGCTCCAGCCTCGACCGACATATTGGCGATCGTGCTCCTGGCTGCAGTGCTCAATCCGGTGATCGTATTTCCTGTGAACTCAAGTGCTTTGTATGTGGCACCGTTACTTGTGATCTTGCCGATCAGGTGAAGGATAATGTCCTTTGAATATACGCCTTTCGGGAGCCTCCCGTTCACCTCCACAAGATACGTCTCTGGCACCTTCATCCAAGTTTTCCCCAGTGCGATCGCTGCTGCCACATCTGTGCTGCCCATACCAGTGGCAAATGCTCCAAGGGCTCCGTTTGTGCATGTGTGCGAGTCAGCCCCCACTATGACATCACCAGGACGTGCATAACTTTCCAGAGAATTATGGTGCGATATGCCGTATCCGACATCAGATAATATTATGCCGGTCTTCTCTGCAAAATCCCGCAAAAACCGATGGTCATTGCTCAACTCCATCCTTGGACTGGGAGAGGCATGGTCAAGAAAAATTATGGTCTTTTCTGGATTGTATGCTTTTTCTATCCCCATCTCTTTCATCCTGAGCACAGTAAGAGGTCCTGTGCCGTCCTGCATATAGCTCAGATCCACGTTGACGACCACGACTTCTCCCGCACTCACTTCCTTTCCACAGTGTTCTTCGATTATCTTCTCAGAGAGAGTTTTCCCTCCCATATATTCAACCTCCACTGTATTTTCTATTATTCGTGCCCACCAAATAGCTTTCGGTTAATTATTTATGTGATCAGCGGCTAATGATCATCTGGTGAGGGTTATTTCAGAGCATATCGAATCTTTCAGGGTCAGGCGATCTGTATGAACTTCAGGCATGATCTCATCATCGTTGGAGCAGGTCTGGCAGGGCTTCGTGCCGCTGTAGAGTGCGCGGATGAAGATGTGGGTGTGGTCAGCAAAGTGCTTCCCACGCGCTCGCATTCAGGCGCAGCCCAGGGTGGGATCACAGCATCCATAGGGAATGAGGAAGAGGACCGCTGGGAGTGGCATATGTTCGATACTGTGAAAGGGAGCGATTATCTTGCCGATCAGGATGCTGTGGAGGTGATGGTCAGAGATGCTCCCAGAGCGGTCTATGAACTTGAGCACATGGGTGTTCCCTTCAACCGCACCAGGGATGGAAAAATAGCCCAGCGCACCTTTGGAGGACATACCAGGGATTATGGCGAAAAACCTGTGAAGAGGGCATGCTATGCAGCTGACAGGACGGGAAGGGTGGTCCTTGATACATTATATGACCAGTGCCTTCGCCGCGGCGTAAAATTCTATCCAGAGCACTATGTTCTTTCGCTCGTATTTGAAGATGGAAGATGCGGTGGAGTGGTGAGCTTTGATTTATCTTCAGGTGAACTCGATCTCCTTGAAGCTAAAGCTGTTCTCCTTGCCACAGGAGGATGCGGAAAGATCTATGAGACCACATCGAATGGCTATGCCTCGACAGGAGACGGGCTTGACCTTGCATATCAATCCTGCATCCCTCTTGAGGATATGGAGTTTGTGCAGTTTCATCCAACAGGCCTTTATCCTCTCGGGATCCTGGTGAGCGAGGCTGCAAGGGGAGAGGGCGGGGTTCTGGTGAACGGGCTGGGAGAGCGGTTCATGGAACGCTATGCTCCGACTGTAAAGGATCTTGCACCCAGGGACATAATCTCCCGCGCCATCCTCACAGAGATCAAAGAGGGAAGGGGGGTGGATGGAAAAGACTTTGTTCATCTTGATCTCACACGTCTGGGGGAAGCAAAGATCACGGAAAGGCTGTGGGAGATCACATCATTCGCAAGGATATATCTTGGGATAGATCCCGTGCATACCCCAATCCCTGTACTTCCCACATGTCATTATATCATGGGAGGGATCCCCACTGATATGGATGGAAGGGTTCTGATCGATGAGAAAGGAATGGCAGCGAAGGGATTGTATGCAGCAGGAGAGTGTGCCTGCGTATCAGTTCACGGTGCAAATCGCCTTGGATGCAATTCCCTGCTTGACGTGCTCGTGTTCGGACGAAGAAGCGGAATTGCAATAAAGGAAGAGATTTCAAAATCAGAGCATCAGGCATTATCCTCAGAACCTTTGAGGCTGGCAAAACAAAAAATAGCAGGACTGCTGGCGCATGAAGGCAGTGAAAAAATTGATGGGATCAGACGAAGCATGCGGTCCCTGATGATGGAGTATTGCTCCATCTTCCGCAATGAAAATGGTCTGAAGAAAGGACTTGAGGAGATCGGGTCTTTGAAAGAACGCTATAATGATATCAACCTCCAGGATAAGGGAAGATCATTCAATTACGAACTTATGGAAGCGATCGAACTTGAGCATCAGCTTTCGATCTGCGAAGCTATACTCCTGAGTGCCCTTCACAGAAAAGAGAGCAGGGGAGCACATATCCGCGAGGATTATCCTGAAAGGGATGATCGGCAATATCTAAAACATACACTGATCTTCAGGAACCAAAAACCTGAGATCAGATACAAACCTGTGAAAATAACCAGGTTCCAGCCTGAGGAGAGGATATACTGATGATTCTGAAGTTTAAGATCTTCCGCTTCGATCCTGTGAAGGATGAGAAACCTTATTATCAGAACTTTGAGATAGAAGCAGGCGCCTCTGACAGGCTTCTGGATTGCCTCAACAGAATACGGTGGGAACAGGACCCGACTCTGGCTTTCAGGATGTCCTGCGGTCACGGGATATGCGGTTCTGATGGCATGAGGATCAACGGCAAAAGCGCTCTTGCCTGTCAAAAACTGGTCAAGGATTTTAAAGAGGATGAAGAAATCCTTATCGAGCCTCTGCAGGTGTTCAGGGTGGTCAGGGACCTTGTGGTAGACATGGATCCGTTCTTTGAAAAATACAATTCAATAAAACCATATCTTATCACGAAAGCTCACGCGCCAGAAAGGGAAAGGCTCCAGTCGGTCGAGGAGCACAGGAAGTACGAGGATGCCATCCGCTGCATACTATGTGCATGCTGCACTGCCTCCTGCCCGGTAAATCAGGAGATCGAAGCATTCATAGGCCCTGCGGCTCTTGTAAGGGCGTTCAGGTACCTCTTTGATTCAAGGGATGAGGGAAACCAGGAAAGGATCGCACTGCTGGATCATGAAGATGGGGCATGGGGGTGCAAGACAAAGTGGCGGTGCACAAGAGTGTGTCCCAAGGAGATCCCTGTGACAAAAGAGATCTTTGAGATTAAGAAATGCATTCTTGAGAGCAAAAAGAGCAAGAAATGAGATCTTTGGGTTTTCGAGTGTTGAAAACAATTAAATACAGCGAACGCATTATATTGATTCAGGGAGTGAGAACCAGGCATGCAGGGAATTAAAAATATCGGCCTAAGAGGTATACCAATAGCAGATACCAGGATATGTGCCATAGATGGTGAAAAAGGCAGACTCGTATACAGGGGCTATGACATCTTTGACCTTGCAAGGAACTCTACTTTTGAAGAGACCTCGTATCTACTGCTCTACGAGACCCTTCCAGGAAAAAAAGAACTTGAAATATTCAGGGATACACTGGCTTCGCAGAGACGGCTTCCTGCAGGCATTGTGAGGCACCTGAAAAAGAGGAAAAAGACAGCTCATTCCATGGATGTTCTGCAGTCTGTTGTACCGATGCTTGCAGATTTTGACCCTGATGCAAGGGTCGATACCAGAGCATCCAGCATAAAGAAAGGAATGAAGCTCATAGCCAGGATCGCCACGCTGGTAGCTTACTGGGACAGGATAAGAAAGAACCTTGATCCGATCAGGCCCGATGAAAAACTGGGGCATGCGGCGAACTTTCTTTATATGCTGAAAGGAGAAATCCCTGATAAAGAAATGGCAAGGGATCTTGATATATGTTTTATTGTTCATGCAGAGCACAGTTTCAATGCCTCCACCTTTGCAGCAAGGGAAGTTGCCTCGACAAGGGCAAATATGTATTCCTGTGTGAGCGCTGCGCTCGGTGCGCTCTCAGGTGAACTTCACGGAGGAGCGAACGAAGAAGTGATGAAAATGCTTTCAGAGATAGATAATATCAACAGGGTGGAAAAGTGGATAAAGGCAAGACTGGATGCTGGAGGACTGATCATGGGAATGGGGCATGCTGTATACAAAACAATGGATCCGCGTGCCAGGATATTAAAAGATATCTCAGAGAGGCTTGCGGAAAGAACCGGGAACAGGAAATGGTTTGAGCTTTCCAGGAAGATCGAGGCCGTCGCCAGGGAGGAGTTCATGATTCGAAAAGGAAAAGAGATCTATTCGAACGTGGATTTCTATTCTCCCTCTATATACTGCGATATGGGGATAGATCCAGATCTATTCACTCCTGTTTTTGCAGCAGCAAGGATGCCTGGATGGTGTGCGCACATCATAGAAGAGAAATTTGCAGAGGCTCAGCCAAAACCTGCCCTGTACAGACCTGATGCTGAATATATCGGACGATACTGCGGCAACGAGGGCTGTGAGTACACATTGCTGGAGGAGAGGGAATAGAGTATTGAAAGCTTATCAAAAAAGAATAGCAGGATGAACTATAGTCTGCTGCATAACATTCAATAAATTATTAACCGCGGATGAACGCCCCGAGTCGCAGGTCTCCCGAGTTGCGCCTCTGGAGGGCGCATCCACGTATGGCGAAGCCATACGTGTATACCAAGTCGAGAAGCGTAGCTTTCGGAGTAGGCGCGTCCACGTATGCCCCGCAAGGGCATACGTGTTGTTTGGGAGTCGAGAACCGTTAGGTTTCGGTCAGGAGAACCGTTAGGTTTCGGCCAGATAAACGCAGACGCTGCGGCATAGAATTGTATTTATTTTCGGTCTTGTTTCTCATGGATATGACGGTTATTTTTGAACTTCGATATAGCACTTGTTCAGAGCTTTTTCTATGTTTTAACAAAATCCTTATACCTTTTCTGGATTTGCATGAACAGGAATACTTTCACTCTGCTCCTGCCGAATGGTTATCTACCCTTCAAACACATGGATTGATGGAATGAATCAGCAAAAGATGGAACGTCGACATGACAGACATACATTATCATTACTGACGGATCACATGGTGATAACTCCAAAATATCGCGGGAAAATCCTGAAAGGTGAGGTTGCTTTCTTCACGGAGGCAATTATCAGAGGAACATGCGCAGAAATGGATATAAAAATCATAGTTAAAGGAAGATCAAGCAGGCTTTATAGAAAAAAACCTCATATAAACGCAGATTTATTAAAATATTGAAGGAGAAAAATAATGGATATTGGTTTGGTTACAGGTTCGGCAGGTTTGATAGGCGCTGAATCTTTCAGGTTTTTCAGCAAAAAAGGGCTTAATGTTGTTGGAATAGACAACGAAATGAGAAAAATGTTTTTCGGGGATGAAGCCTCAACTGAATGGAGCCGGAAAAAACTTGAGTCTGAAATAAAGAATTATATTCATTATAACGAGGATATTCGAGACAAAACTGAAGTGGAAGCAATCTTTAAAAAATATAATAAAGACATAAAATTAATAATTCATACAGCTGCACAGCCATCTCATGATTGGGCTGCAAAAGATCCATTTACGGATTTTACTGTAAATGCTAACGGAACACTCACTCTTCTTGAGATGACAAGACAATATTGCCCTGATACTGTGTTCATATTTGCTTCCACGAACAAGGTGTATGACGATGCCCCGAATAGTCTGCCGCTGGTAGAACTTGAGACCAGATGGGAAATCGAAGGATCGCATCCTTATTTTCAAAACGGGATCGATGAATCCATGAGTGTAGACCAGACAAAGCACAGTCTGTTCGGCACATCCAAACTGGCGGCTGATGTGCTTATCCAGGAATACGGCAGATATTTCAATATGAAAACGGTTTGTTTCAGGGGAGGATGTCTAACTGGACCGGGACATTCGCCAGTTGTATTGCATGGATTCTTGGCATATCTAATGAAATGCGCTGTCACTGGTACGCATTATGCAATATTCGGATATAAAGGGAAACAGGTCAGGGATAATATCCATAGTTATGATCTGGTAAATGCTTTCTGGCACTTTTTTCAAAAACCCAGAACAGGCGAAGTGTATAACATGTGGGGAGGAAGGCATACCAATTGTTCAATGCTTGAAGCAATAGAAATGTGCGAAGAGATCACGGGTAAGAAAATGAATTATTCATATACTGAAGATAACCGGATCGGCGACCATATCTGGTGGATAAGTGATGTGAGTAAATTCAGGTCGCATTATCCTGATTGGGAGTATAAATATGACCTTAAAGATATATTGATCGAGATATATCGGAACAGTATTTTTCTAAAAATTTTATTATGATCAAAAATGATAAGAAAAAAAATTCGAAATAATATAATCTTGGATAAAATAATAAAAAGAGATTTTTCAATTTTCCATGAATTGCAGAATATATCAGATTTCAAAATATCGCATATAATATTCTGATACTGTCGGATAAGTCCTCCAATTTCCTTCACAAAAACCCAATTCCGGCAATTTTTCAGAGAAATTCCAAATTATTCTCCAAAATCAGTCAAATTTCATCATAATCTTCCTCCTTTTTCCTAATTTTCCTTCCTTT
>JAPZAV010000083.1 GCA_027460465.1 Candidatus Methanoperedens sp.
GTTTTAAAGTTGTTTGATTGTAATTATATTGTGAGGGGGGAATTTTTAAAATCAATAGGGGTTAAGTGATTAAGAACAGATTTTTCAATATAGGCTGCTTGACCGATATGGATATTGGGTTTATTCTGGCGAAGATGGGATATAATATATATGCAATTCCAACAACAACAGCAACTATTAGAACGATTCCAGCTGAAATAGCAGCTGTAATTACAATGCCTGCAGCTTCTAAAGCCAATAATATGGCTGCCGTAAATGTTGCATCACTCACCATCGCACCGCCACTAACTACGACTGGTGATAACCAAAGTCTCAAGTATCCATCCTCAACCCATACATCATACTTCTTATCTCCGTGATCTCTCAGTGCAGCCACATCATCTTTATCAATTCCATTTGTACCATCATATACATAACCAGAAACCCTTGTATCCTTTCCTATATGCTGAATTGTCAGAAGTTCTTTATCATTGCTGGATTCTGCAAGATATAGGTCAGTGTCATCTGTCCTTGACAATAAAGTCAATTTGACATTCTGCCTGGAGATTTTTCCGTTAGCATCGATTGCAGGAACGGTAATAATTTTATCTTTTCCGACCTGGATTATAGAAAATTCTTGTTTTGCAAGCTCCTCAAACAATTTTTTCTGTTCATCAGTCATCAAGGATTCAATTTGTTCTGCCGATATATTGTTGATGTCTAAATCTGATGCTTCCAACTGATTTTGGTCTTTTGCAACCTGGGCGGTCACTGCCGGTACGAACGCCATACTCACCAGCAGCACAGCCGCAAGCACCGCGCCCAACTGCATGCCTTTGCGTCTCTTCATATTTTTTCCTCCATTTCTATTTTCATTTGTTCTGCCATCAAGCGCGGCGCTGGCTTTAAATAAACATAAAGCATACACTGCCATGCCTTCGGGCAAATGCTAGGGCTCAGTTGCTCTCTTGAAATGGCGACTGAGCCCACGTTTTCAGTTCTGCAAAAAATCTGGTATCAGGTATTAAACCACCTTACCCACGGAATTTACAGACCTGATTTATTGATAGAATGGGAGACATATATATAGGTTTTGTTTATAAAATTATAATGAATTTAAAAATTACAACGGCGTTAAATATTTTAATGACGATGTATCATTTTATCTCGCTGGTTTTTAATACTCATCTATCTTATCTGATACCATGCCCTTTATCATAGACCCTATCTACGGTCATGTGGAAATAACCGGAATCGAGCAGCTCATCATCAGCACACCTGAGATGGCGCGCCTGCGCCGGGTGCAGCAGCTCGGTCTTGCGGATCTTGCATTCCCGGGCGCCAACCATACCCGTTTTGAGCACAGCATCGGAACGCTTTTTATCGCGGACAGGATCGCAAAGGCACTTGCGCTTTCAGAATCAGAGATAGCAAAAATCAGGCTGGCTGCTCTCCTCCACGACATCGGCCACTGCGCATTCTCGCATGTGGTGGAAAGCGTGCTCAGGCGAAACCCTGAATACCAGCCTGTGATAGAGGGGAGGAAGTTCCTCAGGCATGAGATGTTCACACGATACATAATCTCAGGCTCGTTCCACACAAAGCCCGGGATCGCAGAACACTTTGAAAATGCGGGCTCTTTTTTCAAAGAGATAGCCCTTATGGCTACAGGTGAGTCAATCTCAAAACCGTGTCTCGGGCAGATCATCTCCAACGACATAGATGCAGATCGTATTGATTTCCTGGTTCGGGACTCTTATCACACAGGCGTCTCTCTCGGGCTGGTGGATGTGGATCAGATCGTATCCAGCCTGGCGCTTCGCAATGACAGGATCGTACTTGGAGGCGCTGAAAGTTACGATGTGGACATGGCATTGACTGCTGCAGAATCCATGCTGATCGCCAGGGCGCATCACTATTCTGCGATCATCCATAATCCCAGGACCCAGGCAGCAAGGGTCATGCTGCTTTATGCTCTTGAGAAAGCCTTGCATGAATATGGAAGATCCGGAAAAGATGTGAAAAAGATGGTAACAGAATTTTTCACCAGGTATAACGACGGAGACCTGCTGAACTTCATCGAAGTCAATGGCGACGCAAAAAGCAGGAAATTGATATCGAACATCAGAGAGGGCAGGATCTGCAGTGCTGTTTCGCGCTTCACAAATAAGAACCTGAATCCCATGACCCGCATGGCGCTTTCCACGATCGCCAGAAACGGCGTTGCCAAAAAGATGTTCGAGACAGAGCTTGCAAAACGCTTCGCAAAGAAATCTGGAGCCTCCGTGCTTGTTGATCTTGACGTTGCAGGCGGCATACCCAAGAGCACAAGGGTGAAGATAGATGATGAAGAGGGTTTCTTCTATGATGAATCAGCTCTTGCAAACGGGCTTGTGAGGGCGATCTCGCGCCAGATATCGCTGTGCGTGTTCTCAGGAACAGACAGCGCACCCGGGCTTTCACAGGCATCGCATGACCTCCTGCTCGATATCGAACACCTCTCGCCCGAACTTTTGCGCTTTATCAGGAATGAGAACTACCTGCCCATTGAAGGTCTCCTTCTTCTCTTCTACAGCGCTCACAGGCTGTTCAGCTCTGAGGCAGAAGGAAGGATCTCGATGCCAAGGCTTCGCAATATCGCAAAGATATACTACCTTGTCAGGGAGCTCGGGAAGATTGAAAGACTTCACAATTTATTTGATTACACCTTCCATGAAAACTACGGCTTCCCTTACAGCGATAAGCTCTTTGAGGATATCCAGCTCCTTGTGGCAATGGGTATGGTGGACGAAGACCTTCGATATTTTGAAAAGAATGGAAGGTGGAAGCAGCGATACGAGTATGTTCTCACAAGTGATGGTCTGGAATATGCAGGGATGATCGCAGCTTCATACCAGAATGAATTGAAAATAATCGAGGACTATATTTCCCTTAACAAGCACTCAATTCCAAGGGATATCGTCAGCATAGCATCGAGAAGATATAAGAAAGAGATAAAGGCTGGGATGCCTCAGAACAGGCACGTCGTACACAGGAGCACAGGCTGGTTCTGAAAGCTGCTGTAATGGACTGATAAATAAAGTACAGTCATTTATCACATCAACGCAGAAATCTGCTGAGATAAGCCAGGGTTATATGCAATAAGCTTTGCAAGTCAGAAACAAAGATATTTAAATGGCGAGGGACTAAGTATTATTTAAAGTGGGATGTAAATGGATTCTCTGGATCTGGTCAAACTAAAAGCATTGATGGAGCTCACCAGCGGCAAACCTGAGATTATAATTGGATTAATAGATGGACCTGTTGTCATGAACCATCCAGATCTTGCCGGGAACGTACGCGAAGTCCCTGGAAAGTCAGGTGCGTGTGCTCATGCCAGCAGCGCAGCATGCATGCACGGGACTTTTGTGGCAGGTATCCTGTCAGCAAGGCGGAACTCTGCAGCCCCTGCGATCTGTCCTGACTGCACTCTGCTTGTGCGTCCCATTTTTTCAGAGACAGCACAAAATGGACAGATGCCGGGAGCGAAACCTGAGGAACTTGCTTCTGCGATCATAGAAACCATTGATGCAGGTGCCCGCGTGATGAATTTGAGCGTCGCCCTTGAGCAGCCATCATCCAGAGGTGAACGCAGGTTAGAGGAAGCTCTGGACTATGCAGCAAGGCGCGGTGTTATCACCGTTGCAGCTTCAGGGAATCAGGGAACCATCGGAAGTTCTGCGATCACCCGCCATCCCTGGGTCACTCCTGTTGTTGCCTGTGACTTTCAGGGCAGACCTGTCAATCAGTCAAACCTTGGTGGTTCCATCGGAAGGCATGGTCTCTGCGCTCCAGGTGATGAGATCACAAGTCTTGGAGCCGGGGGCAAACCGCTCACGTCAGGAGGAACGAGCGTCGCAGCACCTTTTGTGACAGGTGCGGTTGCGCTATTGTGGTCAGCATTTCCAGATGCGACAGCAGCTGAAATAAAACTCGCTGTAACCCAAGCGGGAGCGCCCAGGAGAAACACGGTTGTTCCACCTCTGCTGAATGCCCAGACAGCATATCAGAGAATAGCCAGTGCCCGTTCCAAGATAATGTGAGCTATTGAATCATATTAATAGATTTAAGCCATATCTATCGACATTTCGTTTTTATGATCATAATAAATAGCCAAAAGATATATCTGTAATTGAAATCAATGTCTGATTAGTGGAAATATGATTACTAATAAGGGGGAAGAAATTAATGGAGCAAACAGAAGTTAAAAAGGAATTATCAGATCAACCAGGTAATGTAAATGCTGTAACGGCAATTGCGCCGTCTCCTGAAAGTCACGTGAGCGCCCAAACATCTGGACAGGGCAGTATCAAACCCAATTGTGGGGGAAAAAGCAGTGGCGCAAGTTCCATGCTTAATGGAAGCGGAACTTCTTATTCTTATATCTATGCGCTGGGCAGGGTCATGGCGCGATTTCCAACTATGTCCGTGGAAAAGGAATTCGCTCAGGCTGCAGGGAGGGCAGAGACAGCCGGGCTTACAGATCAACAGACCTTCCACTCAGTCCTGTCAAAGCACGAGAACCGCTACCTGGTGCGCAAGATGTGCTGGGTATTTACTGTTGAAGGAATGGAAACTTATATCTTGCAGCCTCGCGACCCTGTGGACTTCGAACTTCTGGTGGAGGCCATCCGTCCTGTTCCCGGTCCAACGGATATCGATGTTGTCATAGGTATGAAAGGGCCGATCGCTCCACCTGAAATGTGCAATGGGCTCATGGTTCCTGTTGTGGGATTTGACCAGATGTATTCTTTTGACATTGAAGAGCTCATAAAATCCATCCCGCGGCCGGAGACCATTCCAGAAGAGCAGTTTGAAGCTGTTGCCAAGGAGCTGTTCTGGAGGATCATGCAAATGACAGATAATGCAGGCGCAACTGATGAACATCGGGCGCTGAACTATCTGGCAGTGCGCTATCCAGCCATCTATGCAAAGACAGCTGAAGAATTCGGGCGCAATTATTCAATGACCGCGGTGGAAGTCCTTCCCTCACGCCTGAGCGGTGTGCGCAAAATCGTTGATGTTATCTTCTCTTACACCCATCGCGAGACCGATGTCACTGAGAAATTCTTTGTGCGAGTGGACGTGACAGAGGAGTTCCCGTTCCTGGTGACAAAGTTGTCGCCTTACTATGATCATTGAATTTGAAAATATGAATAAAGGAGGTGAAATAGAATGAAAATACCAGGATTTACAGCAGAAGCATCGCTCTACAAGATGGGCACGCATTACCAGGCCGATAGACATGCGATCAATTCACCCATACCTATGATCATCCCCGCGATTCCAAATTGCCAGAATTGCGACTACATCCTCGAACAGTGCGAGATCCACGGCTGGCGTCCGCGCGCGGTGTGCAACGCGTGCCTGTTCGGCAATTGCTACAACGAGCCGCCGATGCCCGACCCGTTCCCGGATCCGTTCGGTCGGCCGCCCCGGTTCTAATAACGTGGCGGGTAGATCACGACAACCGGCGGATCTTAAAATGATCAGGAGGTGAATGAAATGAAAATACCAGGATTTACTGCAGAGGCTTCAGTGTATAGAACAGGCAATACCTATGAAGCTGCTTACGAGACTTTAGCTGGTAATGCATCTGCTGTGGTAATTCCGCAGCAATGCAGATGCGTCAGGTGGGTGTGCCCACCACGCCCGGGGCGATGCTCCAGCACCGAACGCTGCTGCGGCGCAGTGCTGCCAGACGGAACCTGCGATGGGCAATGCTGGCCCAGGAGCAGACCCTGTCCATAAAGGTGTTGATCGAGGGGGCCTGCTTGAAGTCCCCTCATTCACCTGAAGTCCATTAAGGTCGATAATTTAAGATAAAGGAGGTGAATTAAATGAGAATGCCCGGATTTACAGCAGATGCATCCATCTACAGATCTGCTGTGACCTATGCAGCGGGACGCACTCCAGTGATGCTTGAAAACGCTATCACACTGTCATATCACCCGGTCTTACCACCGAGATTTTGTTATCTCGAATACCTGCTCTGTCAGGGATTCATCCCCAGATGTGTTGACCGTTGCATCTCCAATAATCTCTGGCAGTGTGCTTTAGCGCGTGATCCACAGGCCTGTGAAGCGGCAGTGGCGATGCGATGCTCCGGAACCTGCACTGTTGCCTGCGACGCACAGTATGACAGATGCCTGAGAGGATAGTATGAATACCATGAGTCAGGCATCCAAAATCTTTTTTAATAATTATGATAATATAGTTCACATCAGGTGAACCAGAATGGACGAGACAATAGAATCCTTACTTGAAGAGAAGCGCATCTTCTACCCGCCGCAGGAATTCAGAAATAAGGCATACATAAAGAGCCTTGAAGAATACAGGAAGATATATGAAGAGTCCATCAGCGACCCTGAGTTCTGGGCAAGGAAGGCAGATGAGCTTTCCTGGTTCAAGAAATGGGAAAAAGTATATTCCTGGGACCCTGAAAACGTGATATGCAAATGGTTTGAAGGGGGTAAGCTGAACGCTTCATACAACTGCCTTGACAGGCATCTTTCAACAGGGGGCGACAGGATAGCGATTCTCTGGGAAGGGGATGGCGGCGAAAAAGAGAGCTATACCTACAGGCAATTATTTACAGAGGTATCCAGGTTCGCAAACGTCCTGAAAGATAAGGGGATAAAAAAAGGGGACAGAGTAGCGATCTATTTACCCATGGTCCCGCAGCTTGTGATGGCTATGCTCGCATGTGCGAGAATAGGTGCGATACATAATGTGGTATTCGCAGGTTTCAGCGCAGACTCTCTGCGCGGGCGCATCCACGACAGCGCATGCAAAATGGTCATCACAGCAGATGCAGGTTTCAGGGGAGGCAAGATCATTCCTCTCAAAGAGAACGTTGATAAAGCGCTCAACGATACTGTGAAAACTGTGATAGTGTATAACAGGGCGAACGCCAGAGTGAATATGAAAGAAGGCAGGGATTTCTGGTGGCATGAGGCGGCGAAACTCGCATCTTCAGAATGCAAACCTGAGGTGATGGATGCAGAAGATCCTCTGTTCATCCTGTACACAAGCGGGAGCACAGGTAAACCAAAAGGTGTGCTTCATACCACAGGCGGATATATGCTTTATGTCCTTCTGACTTTCAAATGGATCTTCGATTACCATGAGGAGGACATATACTGGTGCACTGCTGACATCGGCTGGATAACAGGTCACAGCTATATTGTTTACGCTCCTCTCGCATACGGCGCAACCAGTTTGATGTTCGAAGGCGTGCCAAACTATCCTCAACCGGACAGGTTCTGGGAGCTTGTGGAGAAGTACAGAGTGACGATCTTCTATACAGCACCCACGGCGATCAGGGCGCTTGAGAGATGCGGGGACAGGTGGCCGAAGGGAAGAGATCTTTCAAGCCTGCGGCTTCTTGGCACTGTTGGAGAACCAATAAACCCTGAAGCATGGATGTGGTACTATGAAGTGATCGGGAACAGGCAATGCCCTGTAGTGGATACCTGGTGGCAGACAGAGACAGGCGGTGTGCTGATCACACCTCTCCCTGGCGCGACGCCTCTTAAACCAGGTTCTGCCACCTTTCCTTTTCCCGGCATCGAACCTGCTGTGCTGAGGCTGGATGGGACAGAGGCTGATGTGAACGAAGGAGGGCAGCTCGTGATAAAGAAACCGTGGCCAGGGATGATGCGGACCGTCTATGGAAACCATCCCCGCTTCAAAGAGACCTACTTTACACAGTTCCCTGGAATGTACACCACCGGCGACAGCGCAAGAAAAGATGAAGATGGATATCTCTGGATCATGGGAAGGATAGACGATGTGATAAAGGTATCAGGGCACAGGCTCGGACCTGCTGAGATCGAGAGCTCGCTTGTCTCTCATCCCGCAGTCGCAGAAGCAGCCGTGGTCGGATACCCTCATGAGATAAAGGGAGAAGCCATCTATGCCTTTGTCACGCTAAAAGAGGATGTGGCAAAAAGCAAGGAATTGCGGACAGAACTTGAGAACCATGTCAGGACCACGATCGGTCCTATCGCAAAACCTGAAAAGATCCAGTTTGCTGATGCGCTTCCAAAGACACGCTCTGGCAAAATCATGAGGCGGATACTGAGGAAAATAGCTTCAGGAGAGATAGATCAGCTCGGAGACACCTCAACACTTGCTGACCCGTATGTGGTCGAAGTGCTCGTGAAGGAAAGGGAATAAACTGTAGTCTTTCCTTTGCTTTTTCACTGCTTCAAAGAAGACAGGTCTATCATACCGCTGGATAGACGCCTCAGTTCTCCCATGCCAATCAGCTTTTCTATAACAGCCCTGATCCTTGCTGCTGCAGCTTCTCCTGTAACCCTGATGCCCAGGATTCTGGAGGATTTGACTATCAGATCATGTTCCTGGGTCGCAAATTGATGCTTCAGTACAAGTTTTACAGCCTCTGCGATCTCCTCATCGCATATCAGTTCGAGCTTTGCAGGAGGGTCTCCTGTGCGGCGGCGCGCACTTACATCCTGTCTATCAGGAGACCAGAAAAAATCGCCTCGCCTGACAAGGGATTGCATGAGCTCTGCAAACTCGCCTGCCCAGCTGATCACTTCACATGTCTTATTATCAGTTCGATCAATCCCGAGATGAGTGCGGATTCTTCGAACTACCTCGTTAAGGTGTACAGGTGCTTCTACTTTAACAACATCAGTAAACGCTTTTGCAAGCTGTTCCAGAGGCATCTTCTGATTTTCTGGCTTTTTCCACTGCATCCAGCAGCCTGCGTTCAGTATCTGCCCGGTTGCGGTACCAGTCGGTCGACCACACCCTGTGGAGTTTCCAGCCCAGGCCTTTGAGGATCTGCTGGCGCAGTCTGTCCCTGTCCCTTGCCACAGGAGAAGAATGGTATTTTGCTCCATCGCATTCGATGCCCAGGATATAACGACCTTTCTGTTCAGGAGAAACAATCGCCAGGTCTATTCTGTATCCTCCGCAGCCGACCTGCTTATGCACATCATATCCATGGCTTCGAAGCAACTCATAAACAGAGTCTTCAAATGGAGAGTCTGTATCTTCAGCTCTGACCTCGACACAATATAGATCCCTGCTTTCTGCATACTCAAGAAATCTCTTCAGAGCCCTCAGACCGAATGGTGCATTTCCATCAAGTTTGAGGTCCCTTGCCCTGAAATTGGAGAAAACCACGCACTGCTCACGGGCACGGGTGATCAATACATTCAACCGCCTTTCTCCGCCTTCATGGTTGAGAGGGCCGAAATTGAGACCAAGACGCCCTGATCTGTCCAGCCCGAACCCTATGCTCAGAAAGATCACATCCCGTTCATCGCCCTGAATCGTCTCCAGGTTCTTGACAAAGAAGTGCTCATTCCGATTGGTTTTGAAGAACTCCTCCATCTCAGGATGCTCTCTGATCTGCAATTCCACCTCTTCAAGGATCGCCTGCTGCTGCTTGATGTTAAATGTCCCGATGCCGAGGCTCTTTTCAGGATATTTCCGATAGTGCTCCAGTGCTGCCTCTGCGACCACCTGAGCTTCCTTGCGATTTATTGAACCTGTACCCCGATCATAGATTGTATCAGGTAAATGAACGAATTTTAACCCGAGTTGTTCAGAATCATTGATCGGCGATGGATAAATGACAAGCCTATTGTCATAGAACTCCTGATTGGATACAGCGATCAGGGATTCATGCCTGCTTCTGTAATGCCAGCGCAGCGTCTTTGATGGGAAACCTGTTTTGCAAAGATGCAGGATGCTTTCGATATCAGCAATCGGAGCAGATATTTCTTTATCATAATCCCCGTCTGATTCCACAATATGGTCAAAGAAACTCGTGGGAGGAAGCTGGCGCGTATCTCCGATCACTGCAGCCTGGCTTCCGCGCAGGAGTGCACCGAGTGCATCCTCAGGTTTTACCTGGCTTGCCTCATCAAAAACGATCACATCAAAGCTGGCTGTTCTTGGATCAAGGAATTGAGCTATTGAGAGCGGGCTCATCATAAAACATGGCTTGATCTTCTGGATCAATCCCCCTGCAAGGGACATGAGTTTGCGAATAGGCATGTGCCTGCGCTTTCGATTGAATTCACCCAGAAGTATTCCTGCCTCAGAATTTCGTGAAGCTCCGCCATAAAGATGCGGCATGGTCTGGTAGAGCATATATGCAAGCCTCTGGCGGTTCTGGATGATCAGTTCTCGATCAAGCTCAATAAAGCTCCTGATCTTCCATTCATGAACATCACCCACGAAATTCGCAAGCACCGGTCGCTGTGCAAAGGAGGCGCGCAGCAGATCATCGCTCATGTTCCCTTTAAAGCATGGAATGATATCCTCTGGCTCGAGGAGATCCGAATCTATCTGTTCAATGATCGGAGCCGCGATAGTATCAAGAGATTTTCTGCGAGTATTGGAGAACTGGGTCCAGCGCAGCAATTTAGCTATCCCGGATTTCCACATGTCAAGACGCAGGAGAAATTCCTTGAAGGGAACCTTCTCGGCATGCACCCTGAATATGGTCTCGTAGTTCGCACCCACGCGATCTGCCAGAAGATCCCGGTGCTGTACAAAAAGCTTCATGGCTTCTCCAGCTTTCCCGGCAGCATCCTCGACCTTCTCTTTTGATATCCCGGCGCTTACCAGGTCAACGGCGCGCTCTGTCAGTGTCCCGTTCAGCAACAACTGTCTGAAAGATACGATCCATCTTGAGAATGTAGCCAGTAGCTGAGGATCACTTTTTTCACCCTGCCAGTAAGAGCCGAAGAGCGAATGTCCTTGATCATATGCCTGAATTTCTTTTCTAAGCTCTATGAATGCAGCTAAGTCTGTCAGATCTGAGATGATCTCTTCAGGATTTCTGGCAGGTCTATCCCTGTAGAGCGAAGAAATCTCATGCACCAGGTCACGGTACCTTTTATCCAGAATCCTGGAAATAAAAGATCTGGCTGAAAGTTCTTTGTATTCTTTGAGGATGATGCCGATATCTCGTTCAAGAACCTCTTCCCTGAACCTGGACTGTATCCCTGGAAGTTGATCATGCAGTTTCTCTATTTTTTGAACAAGCTGCGCTGCAGCTTCGCTTTGCTCGTTCCATTCAGGGTTGAGCAGGACATCTCTATCCACCGGCTTTGATATAGCCAGGATTTTCACTGCCAGTATCGCATCATCAAGCTCTTTTAGTGATTCTGGTTTTCGCACTGCACAGACCTCCACAAGTGCATCCATCGCAGCATCGAGTTCAATTAAGGAGCTCCTGCATTCATCTATCATTCTCTCGATCTCTGTTTCATCAGACGGCAGTATCTTTGCTGGTTCACACCCCCTCCATGGATGACTGCTTATGGGTCTTACTCCTGGTAATATTTCTACCAGATTCGTAAGTGTGGATTCTGAATCAGCCAGTTCTGTTTGCCAGCATTCCTCGATCTCAGGTAACCTGACCCTGGGCATGGGCCTATTAACATTCGCAAAATGACGCCCTGCATCCACCCTGATGCAGAACAGAGCAAAAGGGGAGAAGCCGCTTTCTCTGTAAGGTTCACGCAGTGCCCTGGCATAGTCATTCAGTTCAGACTTGAGAGCTTCCAGTTTATTGAGATCTTTATCCATGGATATTGATCCTGGCGAAGATCTGGATATCGTTCGTTCAAGCTCTTTGAGGACTTCTTTTTTATTTGATTTTCGGCTGTGCAGCTCAAGACAGAAATCACCTAGCCCAACCTGATCAAGACGGCTCTTTACCACTTCAAGTGCAGCCATCTTCTCACTCACGAACAGCACTGTTTTCCCTGAAGCCAGAAGCTCTGCTATTATGTTGGTGATGGTCTGTGATTTACCTGTTCCAGGAGGACCTTCTACCACAAGATTCCTGCCAGCCTTGACATCTTCGATGACCGCGATCTGGGAAGGATCAGCATCCATCACATGATAGAGATCTGCTGATTTGAGCTTCTCATCCACGTCTTTTTCTGAGAATTCTGTGCCGATTTCCATTGAAGAAGGATCGAAAATGGCTCTTATGAGAGTGTGGTTTGCAGGTGACTTTTCTTCAGGCCACGACTTTGGATCAAGGTCCCTGTACATTACGAATTTGGTGAAGCTGAAAAAGCCAAGATAGACGTCTGTCAAAACCTTCCACTCAGGCATGGATGACACTGCCTTGATCACATTCTGAAAATATGCATCAATGCCGAATTTATTTTCTGGCATTTCAAAATCCGGAAGCGAGATCTCCTGCTCCAGGAGCTTTGCCTGAAGAGAGATATTGGTAAAGATATCTTCTCCAGTCCAGCTGAGCCTGAAAGACATGCCAACCCTGATGCGCTCCAATTCAACAGGAACAAGTATCAGTGGAGCAAGTCTTGGCTGCACTGAGTCCTTATTCTCGGTCCATTCCAGAAGACCCAGTGCTAAATAGAGGATGGTGTATCCCTGCTCTTCAAGGACTGTCTGGGCTTGCTGGCGAATATAAAATAGATGTCTTTTGAGGTCCTCGCTTTCCAGGTTCGTATTTGCTGAAGAGAACTCCATTCTCTTTTCCTGCAGGACGAGATGATCATATATCTCACCCGGATTCCTTTCCACGATCTTCAATGTTCTCGCTGTTGTGGGATGGAAATTTAAAAGACGGTTGCGCATCGTGAGATCTAATAGATTCTGCCTTGCTTCCTGTAATTGCTTTTCAACATCTGTCCCTTCAGTTCTCTCTTCTTCCATACTGATCTGGATCACGATTTATAATCCATTATGGCATGATACTCCTCATTAGACATGTTATATAAGCCTATTTGTTCACGACCTCTGCTATCCTGAATTCAAAAAGATTGTGAATACTTCAATGTCAGAGGCATAAGCAAAAGCCATATTGCGAATCCGACAGCCAGGCTTTTCAAAAGACCTATCCTGCTCGTGAGCAATATCACGGAGAAAATATAGCCGAACCAGGGCAGGGTTCCTATCGCAAGTCCTTTTGCAAAACCAATCGCAGCCCGATCTCCTGCAGCATTGCTCAGGATCAGCAGACTAACAATCGTTGCAGAAGGTATGCTTGCGATTATGCCGCCGAGTTTGGGGTCAAAGAATTCTGCGATCCATATTGTTCCTGCTATTACTGCACCGCCTATCAGAAATCTAATTAAGAATTCGAAGTACATGCATCAATATTGGAAATGGGAAGTAATAAACTCAATGAATTTTATAATGAGGAAAAGGATGAACATCTTTTCAGAGAGCGCGCCCTGAAAGAAGCGGTTCATGAACTCGGTCATACATTCATGAGAAAATTGATCAACAGTTCTGTGAAATGACTCCTGCGCATGCAGATAATGACCACTATGATCATAAAAATTCTTAGATAGTTTTAAATAGATGCAGCAACCACTATCAATTATAAGATACTGCAATGTATCTTTGCTCACCAACAGAGTGGAGGAAAATTATGACAAAATACGTGATAGAGTCGCCGCATACAGTAGAGGAATGTCTGCGGACATTAGACGAAACGCTTGAAAAAGATATGCTCGATAAATTTGTTTTCGGCTGTAAATCTGGCGAGCATACAGCATGGGCTTATGTGGACGCAGATAGCGAAGAAGAGGCACTGGAGACGGTACCTGAATTTCTGAGGGATACAGCATGTGCCCATGAAGTAACCAGGTTCACTTCTGAGGAAATAGCTGCTGCCCATCAATAAAATGGGAGGAGAAAAGCATGGGAAAATATGAAGATACATTAAAAGATATAGAAAAGACACTGGGAATTGTTCCTGGCTTCATGAAAGCTTTGCCGAAAGATGTCCTGATCCAGGAATGGCCGCTTTTCAAAAAATATAACTTTGAAGAGACCGAGATTCCAGCAAAATACCGTGAGCTTATGGGACTGGCTGTGGCAGCAAATATAAAGTGCCCATACTGCCAGCTCTTCCACAAAGGAGCGGCACAGATGAACGGTGCGACAGAGGAGGAACTTGCTGAAACCGCATTCCTTGCCAGCTATACCGCAAGGTGGAGCGCCTTTATCCATGCTCAGCACTATGACTACGCTACGTTTGCAAAAGAGACAGAGCAGATAGGCGAATATCTGATGAAGGCTGCCAAGAAATAAGGTAGAAAAAGGTGAGTCAAAATGTTGGGTGAAATGATAGGTGAAACACAGGGTAAGATTACAGGAAACAGAGTGCTTCCGTCAGATGGACAGGCTCCCAAGGTTGAATCCTCGTTTCAGGATAGCGGTAAGATCCTGGGCGTGGAAATAACAAATATTGGAACATACTGGTCAATAGTCAGGGGAGGAGGACTATATGGGGAAGGTCAGGGAATCATAATGACCAGGGATGGTGAGATGGCTTACTGGACTGGACAGGGAGTTGGAAGATTCACAGGGCGCGGATCAGCGTCTATCTGGCGTGGATCGCTGTTCTACCAGACCTCATCTCAAAAACTGGCGCACCTCAACAGTATCGCTGTGGTATTTGAATACGAGGTGGACGAGAACGGAAATACGCATGATAAGCTCTGGGAATGGAAGTAGGAGATATGAACTATGAATAATAGAATAGAAAGGTTAATACAATTGTTAATAATACTTGCACTCACCAGTACCATAGCGACAGCATCGGGCGCGACCATGATTGACATACAATTTGTCAACCATATTCAGGCCGGGTTGCCAGAGCAGGATGTGTTTATCCAGCGAAATGATGCAGCGCCAAATCAGGTAGTGCGCGTGGAAGCCAACGATACCAGAGACCCAGCGATTCTTGCAAAGATTGTTTTTGCCACAGCCACAACTACACCGCATGATCCCTTTAAACTGGGCTCTAACCCGCTCGGTCCATACGCAAAAGGTGCTTCTCTGGGCTTTACACTGCAGCAGTGGTTTGCTGCAACTGGGAGCGGTACTTACACCGTGGATGGAGACAATGCGGAGATGAAGCTCTCCTTCCAGAAGCTGGTGCCAAACGGGAAATACACTGTCTGGTGCTCACGCTTAACATTCCCGCCTGACGTGAAAATAGTGGACTCACCCTGCGGCGCGCCAGATGGAGCTCAGAACGTACTCGATGCCGACGCACAGGGGAATGCCGCCTTCGATCTGAAAATGAAACCTCTGCCCGACAGTTCCAGGGAAACAGTTTCTTTGATCGCGCTGGCATATCATAGCGACGGTAAAACCCATGGTGCGAGTCCTGGAGATTTTGGACTGAACAGCCATGTGCAGATCTTCTTCATGATCCCCCCACCTCCCAAACCAGGTGAAGGGTGGACGCTCCATATTGATGCCAAGAGACATATCTCCAGCAATCCTGATATGATCGTGCACCATTACTGCAAGACAGTTGCGGGTGGACTGATAGAGTGCCAGTTATATGACAGTGACAAACCAGATGCCAGGCTGATTGGAGTTGAGGCGATCGTGAGTGCAGAAACCTACAACACATTCAATGCGGATGAGAAAGCTCTATGGCATTACCATAAGACAGAGATCCCCAAAGTAGAAGCCACGCTTCCCGACCTCTCGCCAGAAGAGGCAGCCAGGGTTGTCAAGAGCCTTGAAGAAACCTACGGGAAGGTTTACATTCTGTGGGACCCTGGCCGCAGCAACAATCCAGTAGGAAAACCAGAAATAAACATCCTGGACTCAACTACTCCAAAAGCACCAGGCTTCGGGATGATCCTGGCAATTACAGGTCTTCTTGCAATTGCATATCTCATGCACAAGAAGAGGAAGTGAATAAATTCGAAGGGTCTCATAGTGAAGTTCGAAAATAACCGTAATATCCAGGAGAAACAAAACCGCAGATAAACACCCGGGCATCGCACATCGTACGGGGTCTGGGGAGACTGCCAGAAGGAGATAACCCATGCTCTCGAAAGATGATACTTACCCCAATCACTATTAAATGCAAAAAGTCAGGCCCGCTAAAGATACTTATTTAAATAATTTCTGGATACTACATTATGTATCGACAAAATGTTTCGTATCGTGGAGATTCCCTTTATTTACAGTGAGTCCAACTGGCACATTGATCGGTTCAGTGAGTTCACCGATTCCAATCGTTATCTGCTTTTTGTCGGGTCTGTGATCCCGGCTATATCCATATTTTCCAAGCTTACATTTGTCTCCAAATAGAACCAGGCTTGTCCAGTCAAGGTTTAGGTCAGTGTGTTCAAAATCATATGTCTGAAATAGATGATCCTGAATGTTGGCGATTATCTCTTCCCGATTCTTGCCTAGATTCTCAAGGGTTCGAAAAAGTGTCCTTTCTTCGAATTTTTCAAGATCAAAGGTCTCAAGAACTTCATTTCGATTTATCCATTCACTTGCTTTACTTATGCTGAAATTCTGTGTTAGCTTATAGCTTAAAAGAGCCTGAATCAAAGAATTTATATCACGTCCTTTCTTTTTGTGTTTTCCAAAGACACTAGAAAAATCTAACTTCTCATATTGTTTTTTTACAGCAAGGATCGTGCCTATGGGAAAGCATATATTATCGTTGGGGATAATTTCATCTGTCCTCAGTTTTGTTTGTTTCATGCAAAATCAATTCAAACATGCTGAGGATACTTATTTTATTTAACTGTCAAAGTGAGGTTAAAAAATGCAATATTGTTATTCTATCATCAAAAATATCAGGACACCTTATTCAAAACCCCATTAATATCCTCCAATTTTTTCAACAACACCTTCCCTTCGTTTGTTAGAATATATTTATTCTCTTCTGTCCGATAAATAAGATTCTCTTTTATCAAAAATTCGAAGTGTTTATTGAAATTTTTCCAATCAATATATGCTTTATGCATAATTCGCGTTTTTGTAACATTTTTTTCCTGTTGGATTATATTGAGAATTTCTTTGATAATCTGCCATCTGCTCCTATAACTAGTCATTTTTCATCCGATCCTGCTAATTAAATTCGCGTTTTTGCAACATTTTTTCCAATTGGATTATCTTAAGAATTTCTTTGAAAATCTCCCATTTGCTCCTTTTAACTGGTCATTTTTTTTCCTTCCCATCCTGCCAATTAAATTCGCGTTTTTGTAACATTTTTTCCTGTTGGATTATCTTGAGAATTTCTTTGATAATCTCCTATCTGCGTCTATAACTGATCTTTTTTTTGTCCTATCCTGCTAATTATAATCGATGTACTCATTGATTATATAATATTTTCGCTTTATTGTGGGTTTAAAATGATTTATTATATTAATTAACCATGAAGAATTACAATATAGCTTTTCTATCTATGATTTATACTCAAAAAAGATACCCATGAGTTCTATTCATGAAAGATAGTCAGAATTGATATCTCTTTTTGATATGCAGGTTTCATTCATATGAATATTTAAGGTAATATGTAATGGAAAAAAACGTTAGGATAAAAAGTGATTTCATTGTTATAAATCCCTCCGCGTCCTATCCACGATTAGAGGTTTTAAAACTTAAAGTCGCTTCATATCCTAATCAACAATCATCATATTTACTGGCAAAAGTAAATGGAGGTGACAGGGAAGAAAAACTTTAGTGTCGTTAGAAAAACGATTTGATTGGTGAAAAAATGTAAAGTGAATTCAATTCAGCCACATCAAATCATAATATAATAATGAGATTCAAGATCGATACTGCGATATCATATAGAGATGAAAATCGGCATAAAGGATTGATGCTGATCTGACTTACAGCCTCAAAAAATGGATATCCATATCCTGCTACCACTGAGGTCCTGCTATATGGTATTGTGGTAAAAGTGATAGGAGGATGAAAATGAAAATAAAAAGATTGTATATAGCAGCGGCTATCACCTTTCTGGTGTTAATCGGAATAGGAATAGCAGCAATCCCGGCACCGCCGGTGAATCAAAACATGGGTCTTTATGACACACGGATGCCAAATGTGTCCGTGGCCACATGTCAAGGTTGCCATCCAGGGGCACCTGACATACACCACTTCATGCTTGGAAGAAGAACAACAACACTGGGTTGTGCGGATTGCCACCCCATGAGTGGGCCAATAGGCAGCCAGACGTTGACCATAAGCAGGAATTGTCATGACTGCCATGATGGTACAGCATGGACGGTGGATCCTTTTATAAACTTGTCAGTAATTCGAGGAGCACCTGGCAGACCGCATCATAACACGACAAAGAATTCTGCATCAAATCTAGCTGTCCCGGCTGCCTATTTAGCAGCAGATCGACAATGTAAAACCTGTCACGGTGATAGTATCTTAGACAACTACGACGACGGACATTATGTACCATCGTACAATGCATCTATGGTAAGTCCGGTTGCTGACTTCAAGATCAATGCCACAATCGGCGGTGGAAGAGAATGGGGCGGATGTGCAGCGTGCCATGATGCCAATTCAACGGCAGTGCCGTATATCAATAGTAACTATGAGAACCACCATTATGTGAGATTCTGGATTGGCTACCAGTGCAACAATTGCCATGTCTCTTCTGGGTTGAGAGCAGAACCAGTTCCAGACTATAATCCCGAGCCGAGTGCGAATTTCCTGAGAGTATGGTTTATTAATACAACTCCATATAATTCGTATGTAACAATGTTTGGATGGGATACTTCTATACGGCACATTGAATTCAGAAACAACACGATACTGACTGGTAACAACGATCCAGTCAACGGCACTGGGTGTGAAAAGTGTCACAGTGTACAGGATTTGCATAATATCCAGTACGATGCTGCCAATACCATTGCCAACAAGATCCCAGGATACGGCCATATAGGAAATAACTCGGATTGCAACGGGTGCCATCAGGGATGGGCAGGAGCCGTCGATAATCCATTCCCAGGACCGAAGTCTATACAGCTGGACAGTGTATCTCCAGGCGCACTGGCTGCTGGTGTAGCGGTAGATGTAACCCTCACAGGCAGCAACTTTGTAGAAGATCCATATACCACAACGGTATTAGTAGATGGAGTACCTGCAACACAGAAGTCTCTGACAGATACACAGATAGTAGTGACCGTGAACCTGGCTGTAGGTGCCCATAGTATCCAGGTCGAAAAAGGCGGCGTGACAAGTAAACTGGCTACATTAACAGCTGCTGCACCAGGTACAATTACGTCAGCGAAATTGACATCTGGAGTCCTGACCATTGATGGTGTAGGACTTGGAGCTAATCAGCAGATGGTTGCCATAACCAAGGCTGATGGAAGAATCGTACCATCGGATAGTATCACAAGCTCGACCGATACCCAGATTGTGGCAGTGAGTTCACAGGCCGCCGTCGGCGACACGGTAACTGTGATAACACCAACCGGTTCAGCCACGGCTGCAATCGAAGCTGGAGCAACACCAACGCCAACACCAACACCTACGCCAGCAACATCTCTTACAGTCACTTCTCCAAATGGAGGAGAGAACTGGAAACGCGGCACGACTTATACAATAACCTGGACAAAAGTAGGTAACACTGGAGCAAATGTAAAGATAGAACTTCTTAAAGGAACGTCAGCTACCACAATTGCGAAGAGTGTTTCAAACATCGGTACTTATAGTTGGAAGATTTCTTCTGGCCAGTCACTAGCAACAAACTATAAGATAAGAATAACAAGCACCAGCAACCCGGGATACACGGATACAAGCGACAGCAACTTCCAGATATCGAAGTAAGTGGAAATATAAATGGAAATATAAATTGAAAGAAAGAAGGGACGCAAAATCTCTTCTTTCAATTTTTTTCTATTTTGATCCAATTCTGCAAAGTTGCTAAATAAGAATTCATAATAATAGAAAATGCATAGAAGAATCGAAATTACAGAATGGGCTGCAATAGATCGGAGCATTATGATTGGTTTTCATCAGTCTGATGTTCCACTGCAAAAGTTGGTACATGATAAAGGCGGTAAAGTGAAAAAAGCATTTCAAAATGCAGTCCTATTAAAACGTCGATCCAGACATTCATACCATATGGGTAAAAGAGGTGCGATGGGGTATGTAACAATTGAGAGGTTACAATCAAATCTGGAATTATATAAAAATATGATAATATCGTGATAAGATAAATACAAAAGGAGAGATACATATGAATAGGAGATATTTTTTCATACTGGGCATAGGTTTTGTATTTTTAATGCAGACACTGGTTTTTGCATTAATTCCACCCCCTCCGGTAAATCAAAATATGGGAGTTTATGATACTTTATTCGCAAACCTTACTGAGAATAATTGCAGAGGTTGTCATGCTTCCGGCGTACCTGATACTCATCATCTCCTTGTGCCAGCAGGAAGATACAGTTGTACAAACTGTCACCCGGTGCTTCCAGACGGAAGCGGTATCACTTTGATCAGGGATTGTATAAAATGTCACGATACTACCTTTAATGGAATGACTATTCGAAGACCGCATCACGAAACACAGGCTGCTCTGGACAGACATTGTAAAACATGTCATGGCAGTGTGGTAGATGACTATGATGATGGACACTATATACCAACATACCCACCGTCAAACATGACACCTGACACTAAATTTAAAGTAGTCAATCAGACAAGCGGCAGGAAATGGGGAGGCTGCGAATCATGTCATGAACAGGATTTGACGGCGAGTCCTTTCATAGCAAGTAACAATAAGACGCATCACAGGCTGGGAAATCTGAGCGGATTCAGGAATAATGATAATACAAAATGCACAATATGTCACGATCTGCATAATGCCACTTATGGGTCTGATTCTATACGATATTGCGAGCGATGTCATAGTTATAATTCTCTGCATAATATTCAGTGGGATATTGCCAATACAACCACAACGGGAGGATACGGTCATTTAGGACCCAATGATTGTCAGGGCTGCCATGCATGGTATGTGGCAGGGAGTTTAGCACCTGGAGCTGATCTCATTGTGCCAAGCATTGGCTCACTCAGCACAAATAATGTACTTGAAGGACAGGCGACCGCAGTGACCATTTATGGAGATGATTTCGTTACGACTGTAGATGGTGTAACCCGATCATCAGTCGTAGTCGTTGCCAAGGGAACAAATATTGTTACAATAACTCCGACCAGTATCTCTCATTATAAGATTGATGTAACGATACCGGCATTGAATAAAGGACTGTATTCAATCTATGCCCTGAAAGATGGAAATATGGAGAGCAACAGACGACCACTGGTTTCTGCGCCAAATATGATCATAAGCTCTGCAAGAAAAGTTAATTCTACGACAGTCACGATCACTGGTTCAGGATTTGGAACATATGATCCCGCATATAAAGATTTTGTTAATGTAACAATCAACGAAGGAAGTGCAATCCGTTCTATACAGATCACCAGCTGGTCTGACACGTTGATCAATGTCATGAGCACAGATGCCATGACCGGGGACACAGCAACAGTCAATAGTGTCTATGGTACCGGTTCTGCACAGGTCACGAATTAAAGGAGGATAGATAACATGACGTTCCTTTCCCTTTCCTCAAATAACAGGAAAATAGCACAAAAAGGTAAAGCTGTTCTGAAAGTAGTTATCCATTCTTGTGCTATTATCTTGCTTTTATGTGGAATAGCCCTTGCAGCAGATCGTGATGTCATAATTGGTTTTGATAAACCTGTTGGCGTTTCAGAAAACGACCTGATCAAAAGTCATAGCGGTAAAGTAAAAAAGGATTTTCATCTGATAAACGCGATTTCGGCAAGTGTACCTGAAGTTGAAATCGAAAAGATGAAAAAGAACCCGAGGATCAGATATATAGTAAACGACACTATTTTCAAGATGTCAGATGAGTATTCCAATTCCTGGGGGGTGCAGTATATCGGCAGTCAGCCTGTACATAACCAAAGTATCAACGGAGCTGGAATAAAGATTGCTGTGCTCGATACAGGAATAGATTATAACCATGAAGATTTAAAAAACAACTTTAAAGGTGGATATGATTTTGTCAACAATGATCCAGATCCATGGGATGACAATTGTCTATCATTTTTTAAGACCTGTCACGGGACACATGTTTCTGGTATTATAGCTGCAGAACATAACAGTATTGGAGTTGTAGGAGTAGCGCCTGGGGCAAGTATATATGCAGTCAAAGTACTCGATGCTGGTGGTTTTGGTGCTGCCAGTTTAGTAGTATCTGGAATAGAATGGGCT
>JAPZAV010000084.1 GCA_027460465.1 Candidatus Methanoperedens sp.
TTCTTCCCATGGGGGTGGCTGTAATCTGACCGTCCTTTACCACGATCTCGCCGCCTTTGATCGTATAGGCAGCAGATGCGAAGGCGCTCTTTATCTTCGCATGCTCGACAGATGGATCGATCTGGTCGGGTTTGAGGTCGTATATCGCCACATCTGCATCAGCGCCGGCACCGAGATGACCTTTGGTATCAAGCAGCCCCAGAATTTTTGAGGAACCTGCCCGCGTCATTATTACGATATCGCTGAAGTCAAGTTCCCTTTCGATACCGGGTATCTTTGTCCTCTTATGGACTGCCTCATGAAGGGTCTTGATCTCTTCCTGCCGTTTCTTATTGCTCATGAGAAGAGCTATGACCTCTGGATAGTTCACGAACGGTCCGCCGTTGGGGTGGTCTGTGGTCAATAACACCTTATACGGGTCTTTTGTGAGCAGCGCGAGCTCAAGTCCTATAGCCCACATGATTGAGAAAACAGAGCTTTGCCTGGCATAAAAGAAGGGTACGACACCTGAAGCATCTTCAAGTCCAACATCACCATTACCCCACTTTGCACGTGTCAATTTTGCATTTGCGTATTGCGCCGGGCCATCAGCAGTCATCGTCGTCGCGCTGCCGAAGATGAGCTGACCCATATCCGTTGTCACATTCTCGCTGTTGTTGAGAAAATTGGCGATCTCGTCTGCTTTGGATTCCATGTCACCCCAGTTCGTCCCGCCCATTGCATTGAACGTGATATGAGTAACATGCATCACCTGTCTGTCTTTGCTCGGCTTTACCTGGTTCGCAAGTTCCATGCTCGCAAGCGTGGTCCTGTAGTTGCCCGGCTTGCCAAGGTTGTTGCAGTGCAGATGCAGAGAGTGCGGAAGTCCCAGCATCTCATTCACTTTCATCAGCGAAAGGATGATCTCCCTTGGCGTGACCTCAAAGTTCGGGACAACGTCGTCAAGACCTGTGACGTTCTTTCCGAATCCCCACATCTCTCCGCCGCCTGGATTCACACATTTTATACCAAATCCCCTGGAAGCAAGAAGCCCCCATGCTACGTATGCAGCCAATTTATCCAGGTTCTTCTCCCTCACAAAGTCCATGGTCGGCCAGTTGCTCCCGAACAGTGTGAGCGCGCCCTTGTCAATTATCGGTATCTCCTCCAGCTCTTCATGCGTATGCCGAGCTTTCATTATTGCCTGGGCTGCCTCGAACACAGTGGTATATCCCATCTGAGCATAGCGATATCCCATTGCATATACATTTGGGACGGTATAACCTGTGTAAGGTCTTGTGATCTTTGTCCTGGGCTTTATCCCTGCCCTCGTATCTTCGGGACGCATTACCCTGCCCATGTTCACCTTCGCGCCTGCGATATGCGAGTGCGCATCCACGCCCCCCGGCATCACAAGCCTTCCGCCTGCATCTATGACCGATGCTTTGCTGCTGACCTTATCTACGATTTTTCCATCTTTGATCGAAATATCCTTTTTATCGCCTTCGATGCCGTTGATCGGATCATATACAGCGCCGTTCTTTATCAGAAGCTCCATTTCAATCACCTCTTATCTCTTTCACCCGCTCTATCAATCGTTCAAGAACCTCGATATCTGTTGGATGTGTGGGTTCTATCATCTTTCTGTACCTCAGGGAAACGCCGTCCATCCTGTACGCTGTACCTTCCACTTCGACGCCGCATATGGCTGTGGGTATCACCACATCTGCTATCTCTGTCGTCGGGTTCCAGTAAGGGTCAATCTGGACAAGGGGTATGGCTGCAAGGTGCCGTACCGAGTTAGCGGGGAAATGCGCTGCGGCATCCCCGGCTATGATCATAGCCGCATCCACCTCTTTCCTGTAGAGCACATCATTGGATGCTGTCTCTCCGGGATTATAATACGGTGCTCCGCGTGCGAAATCAACTGCGGTTGCAAAGCCTGTCTCCCATGTGCATACCTGCCCGAAACCTGTCACATTATAGTGCCCGCGCATTGGCATGATCACAAATTTTGTGAACGAGTTCAGCTCTGTGGTGAGCGATATTGCGTTATCGATGTTCTTGTACCTGCCTTTGCTCTGTGTGAGACCCATGCCGAAGAAGATTGCCCCGAATTTTGCGGTCTTCAATGTATCTGCAAGCTTCACCAGCTGCTCTTTTGTGACGCCTCCAACCTGATCAGGCACCACGGCAGCCTGTCCTGCCAGAATCGCTCTCAGTGCTGATATCACCATGTAATCCGCGCCCTGCTCGACCTGCACGTATTCATCTGCCACATTTGCTGTATCCGTCTTTCTCACGTCTACAACGATGATCTTTCGCATTTTCCTCCCTTTGTCAGAGAAAAATCCCTTTGCAAAAACAGAATAGCGCCCCATGTGCCTTGGATGTGCCTGGGCTGGATTGCATCCCCAGAACACCACAACATCGGCGCGGTTCTTTATCTGACCCAGTGTTGAAGTTGGAAGACCTTTCTCATGCACCGCGAGCGTGGAAGGGCCGTGGCACACGGAGGCTGTATTGTCTATGATCGCTCCGAGTTCTTCCGCAAGGAGAATGCCCTTTTTATGCACCTCGCACAGCGCAGATGCCCAGCCATAGAGCAGGGGTCTTTTTGATTTCACAAGTATCTGAGCTGCAGCTTCTATGGCCTCATCGTACGAGACCTCTTTGAAATTGCTATTCTTATCAGGGCGCATCATTGGCTCTTTTATCCTGTGGTGTCCCATTATTTTCGCAGCGCCAAGCTTACAGGCGTGCTTTGCCTCGATTATCCTGTTACCTTCAGTAACGATCATTAGATCATCGCACATGCACCCGCAGAACGGGCATAAAGCATCGGTTATTACTGCCATTACTTGTACCTCGCAATCAGTTCTTTCATCAGCAAAATCTTATCGCTGGTTCCTTCCAGTTCAGCCTGAATACCCTTGAACCCGGGCATTCCACAGCCTTTGGTATCATGATCCACGACCGCATTTGCCCAGGGTCCCATCGGGATGAACGCTATCCCATCGGGATTGCCATTGTTTTCCTTCAATTTCACTGTGACTTCCCCGTAATTTGTTCTGACCTTCACATTGTTCCCTGACTTGTCTAATTTCTCTATGTCATTTGAATTCAATTCACAATATGCGGTTGCTTCAAGATAATCAGGAGATGTCTTGTTCTCAAGATTCGCCCCCTGATTGATCGTTCTTCCAGTTATCAGATTTACTTTTAATGTCATCTCTTCCCTCTTTTTCAAGATATATTTGTAAATTACCTTCAAGTTTAAAAAGTATGTGATTTTGTTCGACAAACCAGAAAAAATAGAAGAGGGGCTATAAAAAGATCAATTAGACCCTGGCGTCCGCAGTCTGCTGAACAGGCTGGGCATATGCTCCCGGTTCAAGCGTGAGATCTATTTCGGGCAGTATATCCACATAGTTTATGAGCTCATGGTAGATCTCATGCCTGGGGCTCACGATTATCACATGCGCGGGTGGATGGATCTTGCGAAGTCTGCCAATGGCAGCGCTTGCTTCATCTGTAAGAGGTACTATGGATGCAGCTTCACAGCTGGTCTTAAGAGGGCTCTTCATCACATGAACAAGAATGTTGTCCGCAAATGCGGGTTCCAGTCTTCTTGCCTTGTCTGCAAAAGTGAGGCGTGCGTATCTGACGAGATCACAGAGAGCGGTCTTCACCTTGGATATATCATCTGCCCTCACCACTGCCAAAGAATTTATGTTTTCAACTGGCTTTTTAAACATTTCCATTTTTCTTCATCAATATCTATTAGTAGCATGGATATATATAATAGTACTACCTCAGTGCTACTCTGGTATCACTCACCTGAAATGAACAATCGTACGGTTTATATCATGTCAGAATCTTATATCTGCTGATGAAAAGTGACTACCTCGCATATTTTCCAAAGAGTTCATTCTATCCAAACCAGCTTGAAGCAATGGATGCTATCCATGAGGCGCTGATCAAAAAACAGATAGTCCTTTTCGAAGGAGCATGCGGGACAGGAAAGACACTGAGCGCGCTCGCGCCTGCTCTTCATATCGCGAAGCTTGAGAAAAAGACGGTGGTGATCGCCACCAATGTCCATCAGCAGATGGCGCAGTTCATTGAAGAGGCAAGAGAGATACAGAAAAAGAACAGCATAAAAGCTGTGGTGCTCAAAGGCAAGATGCTCATGTGCCCGAAGCAGGACATGGACTATGAGACATGCAGCCTGCAGAGGGACAATACCTACAAGCTGCTCGAACAGGAAAAAGACGCAGTCCAGTTGAAAAACGAAATAAGATCAGTCAAAGATAAACAGAAAAGAGTGAAAGATTCCTCGCTGATCGAACTTCAAAGAGAACTGAGCCGGGAATCTGACAGGTACGAGAGACAGCTCCACGATCTTCGAAAGAGTTCATGCGATCAGCTTTTTAGATTGCTTAAAAGCGATACCGATGATTTTCGCTCATGGCTCTTCTCAGGAGTGCGCACGCCAGAGGAAGTGTCTGAATGGGCATTATCAAATAACACCTGCGGGTATGAATTGCTGAAGAGGTATATGAAGGAAGCAGACCTTTTGATATGCAATTACCACCATTTTCTCAATGAAGATATTCGCACGAATGTGCTTGGATGGATGGATAAAAGTCCAAAGGACATAATAGCGATCTTTGACGAGGCTCATAATATCGAATCAGCCGCACGTTCCCATTCCTCTTTAACACTGACAGAACTGACAATAAACAGGGCGCTTGATGAGATAGAAGCCAGCAAGGACGCTCTTGCTTCACAGGACATCGAGACGTTCCTGAAAGCCCTTCTTGAGACAATTAGATCCACCTATAACTACTTTCTTGATAAGAAATTCGGCGAACGGGAAAGGATAGGTAAGGACTGGTATGATCTCAGGATATCGGATCCTGAAGAGCGCATGGATATGTTCAGAGCTAAACTTGTAAAGGAGCTGGAGAAGGAAGGTATAAAAAAGGTAGAAGAGGCGATCGAGCACATTCGAAGCTTCGGATTATCCATTGATGCTTTCTATGAAAAACAGTTCAACGAGGGGAAAAGCCCGATAAAAAAAATATCCAGCAGCCTCGTGGCAGCAGGGTTCCTCTCGAATTATATGAAATTCTCAAACGATAGAGGCTACTATCCGATCCTGAGCGTGAGGCGGCTCAATAATGAGATCTATGGAAGGCTTGAATTATTCACATGCATCCCCAAGAACGTCACGGCTCCTTTGCTCAATTCCATTCACGCAGCAGTTCTCATGTCTGCCACGCTTGCTCCTTTTGAGACAATCAAGATAACGCTCGGGATAGATCGCGAAACAAGAGACCTCAGTTTCGGTCTATCATTCCCGAAAGAGAAAAGGCTCACGATCGCAGTCTCAGTACCTCCGCTTTTTGCAAAAGATAGGGACAATGTGCAGATAAAGGACCTGATCACGCGGGTACTGAACGATATAATAGAGCAGTCAGACGGCAATGTGCTCATATTCTTCCAGAGTTTCAACGAAGCTTCACAGTACAAAAAAAGACTCAAATGCAAGGTTCCGGTTTTTCTGGATGAAACTGGGGTCTCAGCGCAGGGGATCAGGGATGAATTTTTCAGCATTGGAGAAAATGGCAAAAAATCTGTGCTTATTTCCTATATGTGGGGAACGCTTACAGAAGGTGTGGATTATAAGGACGGCAGAGGCAGGACAGTCGTGATCGTGGGCGTTGGTTATCCTGCGCTCAATGACAGGACGCGTGCGGTCGAATCAGCGTACGAAACAGAATTCGGTCATGGATGGGAATATGCAGTAGAGATACCCACGATAAGAAAGGTGAGGCAGGCGCTCGGGAGGGTGGTTCGTTCACCCATGGATTATGGCGCAAGGGTACTGCTGGACGGGAGGTACACCTCTTCATCCACAAGGCATCTTGGCAAGTATTCTGTATTCAAGATCTTTCCCGAGAATGAAAGAGCCGAGATCGTTGATGTACTGCCCGAAAAAGTGAAGTATTCGCTTATGAACTTTTTCAATGATATGAGAAAAAATAATGGGAAAAAATAAATATATCAGGGCTTTTACTCTGTCTTTTCGCCGAAAGCAAATTTTCGCATTACCTTATTTACTTTGACCTTGATCTTATCACCAACTTTTGTCCCGGGTACAAAGATCACAAACCCCTCGATTTTTGCGATGCCATCGCCCTTTTTTGCCAAAGCTTCTATCGATACATCATAGGTTTCCCCGACTTCAACCGGAGCACTTTTTTCCTGGTTACTGAACACATTCGCACATCCTTAACTTTTGATTATACTCTGTCCGGGATAACAGAACCGCAGAAATAGTATATATTTACTGCCGCCAATGCTTTCCAGACAGCATCTAATCCCGTATTACTATATTCTTGCAATATAAAAACTTTGCTGAATTAAAAAGACCATGCGGTATAGCATCATAAACCCGTTGTTTTAGCAGTCAAAATATCCTTTTTTTGATTAATAATCTCTCTCTGCCATCATTTTAAAAATTTCTTGGCATGTTATGTTATAATATATAACATATCTTTATATAATTGTTTAACGT
>JAPZAV010000085.1 GCA_027460465.1 Candidatus Methanoperedens sp.
GGTCTGCTTTTGCAGATCGTCCATGTCCATTACTATGTTTTTTTTGAATAATTCTCTTAATTCGTTTGTTACTGTTGATGTCATAATTATATTATTGGTGTTTAAGTTTATAAAGATATACTATTAATTTATACATACTATATCAAAAAAATGATAAAGTCGATGGTATAGATGGTTTTTAGAGGAAAAATGAAGTAAATTGATAACTAAAACAACGGGTTTATGACATTATAGAAAAAATCTTTTCAGTTCTTCGATATATTTATAAGGCATGATTTGTATATAATTCCATGAGGGTATTATAATGGAAGATAAATGTCCGAATTGCGGGAATTTCCTGATAACAAGGTCGATTAAAAAGCAACTGGGTTCTGGCAGTATTGATTATCCTGTTTCGCAGATGTGCCCTAAATGTAACTGGAGCAAGGATCTGACAGGAGCCGGAGACGTTGCAGCAAAGCAAGACATAATAGAGGAAAGTGAAATAAAAAAAGAAGAAACCCGGGTTATCAAACCTTCGCCTCCTAAACCACAGCCTGCAAAGCCGGTGAAGGCAAAAACGCCAGGCAAATCAACTCCAACCACCGGTATCAACAGGATACTGACCATTGCCCTGGCTGCACTCGTCCTTATGGCGATTATCTGGACTTTTGCCCCGTTGGGAAAGGAAACTGAGAAAGCAACTGAACCTGTTCCAACTCCAGAGGTAACACCCGTGCCTGATGTGACGCAACAAACCCCTGTCCCTGAGATCACACCCACAGGCAACAGGATATTTGTTAGACTGGATCGGGACAGGATTTTCAAAGGTGCGGTTTCGAACATCAAACCAGGTGATGAAGTGATCTGGGTCAACGATGGCTCTTACAGCTTTACGATTCTTGGCAATGATATTCCTGATTTTGGAGCCAGAACCCTGGACAACGGCAAGCAGACAACGTATATCTTCAAAAAGCCAGGGACATACAGCTTCTATCTTGAAAAAAATAAAAACGTGAATGGAACGATCATTGTGGGAAATTAAATCCCGGTCCTGAACCTCAGGATCGCTGCTACCCCGCCAAACGCTTTCATGAGCTGGTTTCCTTCTTCGAAATCATTTGAAATGAAAACAATGTTAGTGCCCATTTGATCTGCGAGCGTGGAAAGCTCCTCCACGATATCCACCGACTCTGCTATCTTGAGACCAGACCCGCACCTGGGGCAGTTACCTGGCTGGTATTCCTCCTCTCCGGGTTTTTTTGTTATCGTTTTTTTCTCTTCAAAATCGCAATTGCTGCATTTTATGGTCAGGCGCGCCTTTCTGAGTTCGTCTGAAAGCAGAAGAATATCAACAGATCCCATCTGAAGGTTCTTCCTTACCTGTTCCTCACCGTATGAAGCAAGCCCTGAATCATTCACAAGTTCTTTAAAGAACCTCTCCATGTATTTTTTCTCCTGCACCACTTCGACATTCTGCAGGGCTTCTCCGAGCTTATCGAAAAGCTCATACAGACCCGATTCATCAGTATATGCCACATCGAAAAGCTCGAGCACTTTTTTCTGCAATTCGTGATGAAGGAAGCCTCCGCTTTCAAACTCCTCTTTCGTGGGCGAAGGCCCTCCTATGAAGATGCCTTCCAGATCCTTTGGATCAACCGCAAGAAAGACCTCACTGGCAGAATTTCCAATACGGGTATAGAATTCATTGATCGCAATGAGGCGAAGCTGCTGGAACCTGTGCGAGCTCTGACCTCCTTTTCTCTGTTTGCCAGGCACTGTCGAGGTAAGGTGCGCCATCTCTTCGATGTGTTTCCCGCGTAAAAGACCAATGGTTGCCTCTCGCCTGTCAAGCACGATGAGACCGTATGTCTTCTTTTCATGGAGTATTTCCTCAAGCGGCTCGAGGAAAAAGGCAGAATCGCAGTGGTATTTGTAAGACTTGATAGGTTCAGGAGGTTCGATAATGAACGTCTGCATCTCTGTCTTGTTCGCACCTATATCCACAGCTCCGCAGAAAATCACAACGCCACTCTCTGGCGCTCTCGGGATCAGTTTAAGCCGCGAAAGCAGCGATTCAATGGCTCCTGTCACATTCTGTCTTGTGACCCTGGATTTGATGTTGGATGCCTGGCCGAATTCTTCTCTCAGATGGTTTGCCACTTCATGTATCTGCTTGTCATGGGGAATATACAGCGAGATGAGTTCAGTACCTCTGCCGTGCTTGTTGCGAAGCGCTTCAAGCGTCCGTTTGAATTCATATTTCTTATGTGCTTCTGATTCGACCATTTAATTGTGCTCCTTCAAAAAACAGGAGAATTCTCTATTACTGCCCCTTTATTTCTTGCTTTTGTAATAAAGACATGACCTTCCTCCCCCAGGAATTCTGAGGCTATTTTCTTCAAATCTTCTGCTTTTTCTCCAAAAGCATACACCGTGGGTCCGAACGAACTCATACCAGCACCGCACGCGCCACCGTTCCTCAATATCTGCATCAGTTCTGCCGAAGCTGGCTGGAGCTTTACCTCCCTTTTCTTGAAACCAAGCTCCTGAACTGCATTGATACTGCGCCCGAATGCAGAGATATCCTTTTCCACAAGTGCGGGAAGAAGCTGCATCAGGATTATGTGTGAAAGTTCTTCCACTTCGCGAAGAGGAACCGGACACTCTTTCCTGAATATGTTCACTTCGTTTTTCAATGATGCTCCTTTCTGGCCGGGTATCGCGATCAAGATGTCCCATTCTGGAAAATCCCTTCTCAGCAGAACAGGGGCTGGCGGAAGCCTGCTCGCAGAGGAGGGAAGAAAATCCTTCTTCTCACTGAACTTATGCCCGCCGTCGAGCAGGAAACCTCCACTTTCAAATGCAGCAACTCCTATACCACTAGTCCCGCCCCTTCCTGCTTTTATTGCAAGCTCGTAAACGCTCAAACCCAGATCGTACAATCTGTCCACTGCCATCGCTGCTGCCAGGGCAGCCTGGGTCCCAGATCCGAGTCCTGTATGAGATGGGTAGTCCTCCTCTATCCTTATATGTATCCCTTCCCCTTCAGGCAGAAGCAGAGATGCGGAATTTCTCATCCGTTCCGCGTGTTCGCTGTTACCTGTTACCTCGATGCTGTCTGATTTTTCTGCGGTGATGATAATGCAGGGCCTATCAAGCGTAAGTCCGATGCTGCCGTCCACACGTCCGCGTGAGGCGTTCATGTCAATGAGTGTAAAATGCAGGCGGGACGGTGTAATTATTTTCAGCATTCTTTTCAATGAACGATCTTGGCAATATCCATCTCGAGTATATCTTCGGCGCCCATGGCTTTGAGCTCTGGTATGAGTATATTGATCTCACCCTTGCTGACAACGGTACCAACAGCATAATAGTCAGATTTGTAAAGTTTTGAGACCGTGGGCTTCTTCATGGCAGGGAGTGTGCTTACAACGCTGTCGAGTTTGTCCTCTGGAACGTTCATTATGATATATACCTTGCCTCTGGCTTCGAGTACTGCAAGCAGCAGGATTTTTATCTCCTCTATCTCCTTTCTTTTCACGGCATCATTCCAGCTTTTTTTATTTGCGATGAGCTTTGTGTTGGATTCAAGTATTGTATCAACGATCTTCAGCCCGTTTTTCCTGAGCGTCGAGCCTGTCTCTGTCAGGTCAACGATCACATCCACAAGTTCAGGTACCTTCGCCTCAGTTGCTCCGTAGGAATAGCGTATATCAATGGGTATGCCAAGTTTATCAAAGAACTTCTTTGTGAGTTTTGGATATTCTGTTGAGACCCTGCTTCCTGGCTTGATATCCTTTGCACTTTTTATGTTCCTGTTCTCAGGGACAGCAACAATGATTTTTACAATGCCTTCTCCCTGTTTGCTGTAGAACATGTCTGCAATCTCTACCACATCGGCTTCAGATTCGATCACCCAGTCCTTTCCTGATATGCCTATATCAAAATAGCCTTCTTCAACGTATTTAGGGATTTCCTGCGGCCTGAGGATCTTTATTTTCTTTATTCTCGGGTCTTTGATCGTGGGATTGTACTCACGGTCTGTTTTTCTTATCTCAAGGTCAGCCTGCTTGAACAGCAGGAGCGTCTGTTCTTCAAGGCTGCCTTTCGGGATTGCAATGTCTAACATATTGATTCGACTGTCTAAATGGATTCGCTTATTAAAAGCTTTGCGACACCATTATTTTCCTTGTGCTCTCGTGGTATTGCCTTAACAGGATATAAGGCACTATCGCTGCTGCTGTCACATTTCCATCCAGACCTATCCCGACTGCTCCTTTTTCTGGCTCTACCTTCTCCACTTTGAAGCCGCTCTGTTCAGCAAACTTCAATAATCCTGCTGTGACTTGCCTGCCCATCTCACATTGATAGAGCACGAGCAGCCCGCGCCTGACCCATGCAAAAGGATAAACCCTGCATGACACAGGTCTTTTCTCATACACAGAACACAGGTTGCCTTTTAGCATTCCGCACGGCGCCTTCAGCCTGTCCCTGACAGCATTCAGGTCGAGCATGTCGAAATATGCTTTTCCTTTGAGCTTCAGCATTTCTACAGCCTCACCTGGACTCAGATCGATCCCCGCGTTCCTGCAGCACAGGGAACACTTCTCGCAATCGAACCTTTTGAGAATCTCCACTATCCTTGGAATTAACTCGTCTTTTGCTCTTTGCTCTTCCGAGCGCTCCATGTACTCTAAGAAATAATCTCCACTCATGCCTGCTGGTAACTATATAAAACATTTTGTTGAGTCAGTCAATAGTGTCCCGCATATGGAAAGTTTTGCGGTATTCTATAATGACATACACTTCTACCCGTTTTCCACGTTTTCCTGTACAATACAAAAACTTCCTGGTTAATAAGCGTTCTGATTTTATCCTGAAGGTAACTTGAGGTGCGCAGCATCAGCATGGATACCATACTTCCTGGTTTTCATATAAATCATTAAATAGTTAACTATATATATTAATTAAAATTAGAATTAGCATAAAGATAAAAGATACGAAATCCCGGGAAAAAAATCAAAGAAAATTCTATCGAAAAAAAATAAGCGGATCACCAGAAGACGCTGAGAATTCAATTCAATCAAATAGCATGTAACTTGACGAGGCGATCAATATTCGATATTATCATACCAATCCGGAAAATGAAAAAATACCTGAGAAGAAACGCCTGAGAAGTGGGGTATGGTTGTTTACTCTGTTTGCCGCAGGAGTTCTGGTTCTTGCAGTTCTTGCGCTGGGATATACGATGGGATGGGATCGGACTGTCAAGGAAGGAGAGTCGATTATCCGGGATTTATATAAACTAATTAATGGCGATAATGTGAAAAAGCGCAATTTAGCTTACATCCCAAAAATCAATGCAGATGAAAAATACACTCAAATAATTCTATCTGTTCTGTATAATATAGATGAAAGGGTTATAAACCATATAAATTCAATAACCGTTCTTCCATCATCCACGGATGTTAGCTTAATATGCGGCGCGCAAGCAATGGGATGTGCCTCAACAATATCAACTCCAGAAATAAAGACAGATATATCTATTGCATCTGTGGATAATTTCATAGGTAGTTGTGGCAATTTTGAGCACGTACTCTATCATGAGATCGGGCATGTAGAATATCAAGTTCTCCATAATGACATTGTCACAGATAGGGAAGTGGAATATTATGTTGAGAGCTTTGCAGATAAATATAAAAAAGATAGTTGCGTCAAATCTTTAAGGCTTTTTCACTGACGGAAGAACTGAAAAATCAAGCAGGTTCTGCAGATTCCCTGTGCCTTATATTGAATAGCTGGAGTATCCTTATGACTGTAAGGGTTATCAATACACCAGATATCGTGCGATAGACGATTATCGGCACTCCAAAAACATCCCAGGTGATAATGCCGCCAAATACTGCATACAGTGCAAAAGCAAGCCCTGCGTAGATAAATCTTCTCCGTGCCTTTCCTCCTGCTATCGCTTTAATCTTTGAGGACAGATCCAGAAATGCATACGATGAGATCAATGCACCCAGTAAACCCAGGGTATATCTCTGGGCAAGGTCAGCCACTCTATAATTTATACCTGAGTTACTATTTGAAAAATCGAGCCCGATAAAGATCAGCATCCAGGTATACATCCAGATAGCTCCGAAAGGCATTCCCCGAAGCCACCTGTATTCTTCTATCCCTGCTGAGATCACATTCACACCGAATGCGAGGAGCGCTGCAAAGGAGGCAGTGGCAAGCAAGAGCTTCATGAGGTCGAAGAACCAGGCTGGCTGCCATTCCAGAATTCGAAGGATATCAAAATATTCTGTTAATCCATGAAGCAGCGCAAAGATCGCCAGAAACTTGAAATCGTTCATCAATTCTATATGGCTCACTCTGTTTTTCCAGAACGTCATGGCAAGGAACATTATGATGAAGCTTGTGCCGTATATGAGATACACTGCCAGATTGAGCGTATCATCATTCAAGTATACCATGTATCCTCTTTCTTCGACCTGATCTTATTATAAATCAATAATATGATAATAATGATGGTATAAATATTTATCTGGTGACCCCTCGCCCGCACCTCTTAATTCACGTC
>JAPZAV010000086.1 GCA_027460465.1 Candidatus Methanoperedens sp.
GCCTGTCTCGCCTTTCAGGAAGTCCAGGAAGCTCTTTATCTCTGCATTTTTCTCCCTGTTCATCTCGATCATGCGCTCTGCAAGATACGCAAGCAGATCATGCACTACATCACTTTCCTCAGGCGCAGCGGAAAGGCGCTGGCTTACAAAATCAAGGAGCTTTTGGCTGTCCGGCGCCGGCGCAGTGGACAGCGCCTTTGCCTCTTCAAGCAGTGAGGCGCGGCAGTCAGGGGGCGTTGTGAAGGAGATGAGGCGGATGGGGAGTGCTTTCAAATAAACGGTCTTGAATCTCAAGCGTCCGCGCTGGCTGGTATCCCCAAGCACTGGTGTAAGCGAACGTATATAGAAAAACATTAAGTTGGAATTTAAAAGGCTGAGTAAATAAGAGTCATCCAATGGGATTTCAAAACAGGTTGCTTCAACAAAGTAGCCTTCTTTATCTAAACAAAAACGGCAAGTTATTGCAATATCTGGATAGACTATCTTTGGCTTTTGGAAATCCGAATAGTATTCACAAGGTCTTAATTCGTACCAAAAATTTCCTTTATCCCATCTTTTTTCAAGTTGTTCACGGTATTGTTCAAGATATTGTCTAACAGTGGGATATTTTTCTAGATCAATCCCAATATGAGTCCAGATTAGATACTTATCAGTAAAATTAATTTCATACTTCCGGACATCATCACCAACGATTAATGGTTTAATAATTTCAGCATTTTTAGGATCTTCTGCTATGAGTTTTGCCCGCGTTGTGCCATCAATTATGAAAGCCTTATTAAATCCAGTCTTCACCCCAAATCTAATATTTCCATTAACATAATCTCCTAAGGATTCTCCTATATCGTCCATTTTTCTTAAAATAGAATTTTTTTCCTCTTTTTCCAAGGACCAATTGTTTCCAGAAAATGCACTTAATGGAAGTTTTTCTGCTCTCGTAGCAATAGCTGTGTCCAATGATTGAAAATCCAATGAACGAATTTGAGCAAAAATAGTTTGGACTTGTTTGTTGTCCCCTTTAGTAGTTAAGAAAATCGCTGGAAATGTTGCAGCTTCTGGAAATACTGGCAACTCTCCAAAATCTATGATTTGTTTTAAACTAGCATTTTTAGTTAATAACTGACGCAATGGTTGTCCATATGTTGACCTCATGAACTTATTTGAAGATATGAATCCAAAATTCCCGCTATTTTTAAGTAGCTTGTGAGCGCCCTCAAAGAAATAGATATAAAGATCGGCTGCGGTATGATATGTCTCATAGGTTAATTTAAAATATTCTTTATTTGGCTTTAACTGCTCCTGCCTCACATACGGCGGATTCCCCACCACCGCATCCCAGCCAGGATTTTCCTTCGGCGCACCGCCCTCGAAAAATATTTCTGGGAACTCAAGCTCCCAGTGGAAGAAGGATTTTTCCTCTGCGAGTTTGCGCGCCTTCCCGAACCACTCTCGGTTCGTGTCCTTTCGCCAGCCCTCCTCGTCCTTCCGGAGCGCCCATAATATTTTGTAATAGCCATCTTTTGGTTGTTTATTAAATTCTGTCGTAACAACACCAAAATAAATCGAGGTCTGGAGGTTCGCCAGGGCTTTTATCCTTAGATATTCAGGGGAATTCACCAATTTTTCAAAAATGTCTTTCTTCTTATGGATGTTCTCGATTGTATCATCATTGATGTCAGTGAGGTTGTTAAGGATTTTTACGATCTTATCAAAAAAAGGTCTCTCAATGTCGACCTCGAATGTCTGTTGCGCCTCATCCTTCACCCTTTTCTCTTTTTTCTTCGCATTTATATCAGGATAATAGGGCAAATCTTCAAGGCGCGCCCCTATCAGGCTATTCCCATGCTTCAGCCTGTGGTCGAGGAAAGACAGCGGCTTATCCTTGCTTATCGTGGTCAGCCACAGGCTTACCTTCGCGAGCTCCACTGCAAGGTCGTTGAGATCAACCCCATAGATGCAGTGCGCTACGACTTCCCGGCGCGCCCAGTCGGGTGTGAGATGTCCATCTTCAGCGAGCCTCCCTTCTTCGATATCTCTCTGCGCCGCAGTAAGCAGTTTGCCCGAAAGGAATTCGATAGAACCCACAAGAAAATGACCGCTTCCCATCGCAGGATCAAGTATCTTCACGGAAAGAGTAGCATCCACGAAACTCTGCTTCTTCTCCTCTGCTTCCTTCCATTTCTCATCAACAACAGGGCCGACCGTGTTCTTGACGATGTAATTCACGATGTAGTCAGGGGTGTAATACGAGCCTGTGGCTTTCCTCTCACCCTTATCCGTTGCAAGGTAAAGCTGCCCTTTTTTTACTCTATCAAACTCATCAAAATCCAGGAAAACTTTCTTCTGCTTCCGGTCTTTATTGTATTCCTCAAGCTTTACCCACTCTCCGCCGTTCACGACCATATCCTCATCAGCGACCTGCAGCTTGTATTCAAGGAGACCCTCATAAATGCTGCCAAGATGCCGAATCTCCAGCGTGGAATAATCCACAAAACCCCTTTGGCTTCCATTAGCTTTACTCCTCGATAATAAATCGATGGCATCTGCAAGATACATATCACCAATTATCCACTTCTCAAGCTCAGGGTGCTTTTCAGGGTCAAAAAGCCCGCCATTATAAGCAGGTACATGGAATTCACTTTTGGGGATGCCCAGAGCCTCGCTTCCGTGATCGATCAGCCGAAAAAGTGACTTGAGGCGCGACAGGAGTTCCATGCTGACCGGTAAGTATCTTTCCTGCATTGGTCCGTCCTGTTTTTCCGTGATCATTTTCTTTAGCTTATCGAAGCTATATGATTCGTAACGCGGCGCTCTCAAATCCAGGAGACCTTTTCCTTCGGCATATAGCAAAAACAGCAGGCGGTACAGCAGGATCATGGTATTTTTCTGAACAATCCCTCGCGCTTCCTCGTTTTGCGCATCGAGGCGGTTCTCAGGCCAGTTGAAAAATCCTTCAGCGACCTTCTTCATCGCCCTATAAACATTTTCTTTTAAATCATTCCCTATTTCTTTGGCATAATCGGCCGACCCTTTCAGCACATCCTCAAGAAAGATTCTTCCATCCTGGGAGGTCAGAAAAGCTTCTTTCCGGAAAAAGTAGTAGAAATATCTGAATTTCTCAATATCATTCGTAGCAAGGAGCGTGGGGAGATCAACCTCGTAATAGTCATCCCGCCGCCTGTCCTTGCAGTAAAGGCGCCATTTTGCGCCATTGGAAAGGATGCCCCACTTTGGAGAGACGTCGTGAAGGTAAATCCATATCTGCAGGCTTGGATTGCGCTTTCTATCCTTTTCATCCCTGCCGAAGCGGTCAAGCTCGACCCTCCATCGCTTTACCTCGCCTATCGCAAAAGCATTGTTATAAAACGAATTCGTGCCCTTCTTCTTATGGGCATCATCGAGCGCGCTTCTATCTGGGAAAAATGCGTAGTCTGGGAACTCCTGGCTTTCTGTGCCTTCATTGACCTCGATCGTGTGATTGAGGATTTTAAAAATCGGCCCAAAGAACCTCTGCTCAAGCTGCTTTTCATTTATGTTGGGAAGAAAATCTTTCTCCTTGTCGTATAGTTTTTTTATCTCGGAAAAAGCAGCTTTGTGTTCATCTTTCTTCCATTCAGGATTGTTTTTGATCTGGTTATCCAGATAATAATTTGAAAAAAGATTTTTGTTGTCCACGGCTGTTATTGATAATTGTGTCATGCTGCCGCCATCGAGATATTGAGTATTTTTTGCTTGATTTTGTTCACATACTTGTTACTCGTGTACGAAGCAAGGCTGCGCCAGCCGAGGTGCGAATCGAGGAGGGGACAAGAGGCGAGCATTGGCATCACCGCAAAGTCAGCCATGAACCCAGGTTCATAGATGACAATGAAAAAGAGCACCGAGATAAATAATAACAACGAACTAAAACGAACACGGACGAACTCTGAATAGATCGAGTTCGTATCAGTTCGTACGAGTTCGTTGTTTATTATGAACTTTTCCTTACCAGAATGCAAAGTTCGCAAAGATAAATGAATCAGTTTTATAAATAGTAATTTATTAATCTGCGGTGCTTTCGCGAAAAAGGAACCGCAGATGAACGCGGATGAACGCAGATTTGTTGCGCCGGGTCTGTATCGGCGCTGCATGGACTCGCCGCCAGTACACAAAAGAAGGCACAAATCGAGGAGAGGGCTAGGAATTGGTGATAGAGGCGTGCTGGTGGATGGGAGATGAGTGTTAAAGGACATAATTTCTTTCATCTTTATCTTGTTATAAATAATTCATTATTCTTTTCGTCATTTTCTAAATTAAAATATACCACATTTTCTTTATTAATATCAACTGTAACATTTTTTTGATATATTGAATCAAGTAAATATATTTGATTTATTCTAGCTTCGACTATATAATCTTGAAATCCAAGCTTCAGAGATACCTTTCCTTTGGTGTCTGTGGATTTTGAAATTACATCTAGTGGTTTATCATATCTTCCACCTCTATTCTTCATTAAATAAGGGCTCTTAATTTTAATTTGTGCATTGTTTACTGGTTGCTTATTATCCAAAACAAAAACAGTTAGATTCCCTCTTTCAATATACTCATCTGAAACATCTATTATATTTCCATGCAAATCAATAGCTTCTACATATGAAAACTTTACATTCATGTCTTTTTCAAATTGCTTTTTATGACTGCCGATTACAATATTTTGAGAAGGATCTACTGCAATTTCATATCCATCATGGAAATATTCAGCCCAAACATGGTCCTCTCCAGAGGCATGAACTAAATTTGCCTTTATACCCGACTTATTCATCATAGTAACAAAAACTCTTGCATATTCTTCACAGTTTGCCAATCTTGAATGAATTATCCAAGAAACCGGTGCTCCTCTAACGAATAGCATGTAATTTTCGTTTAATTTGTAAATGTTAAATTTTTGTAATGTAGAATTTTGATCGTAAAGCGAATAAGGATTATGAAAATATTCACGTTCCCATGCCATTATTGCTAATGCTTTTTCATCTGGGTTACTGATGTTTCCTACTACATTTGGTAAAGTATCATTCAATACTTCATCACCATTAGTAAAATCAAAAATCAAAGATATGAAAAAAGGTAGCGTTAATAATAACAAAAATACCAAAAAAAATAATAGGAGTCCCAAATATATTGAAATAAGCTTTTTAAAAACCCAATTTGGAGTTCTCATTTTATTTTCGACTTTTTGGAGGCTTTATTTTTATGTAAATTCCTATTGCAAATAAAGAAATCAGACTTATTTCGATTATAATTCCTAGATAAATCTTCATCTCGAGATAAGTGCCAATGTTTTTTATATCCTGATTTAATAGAGTAATATTTTGGTTTATATAGTTTATATTATTTTTAATTTCATTGATGTTTTTATTAGAAACATTTATAGATTCATTTTCATATAAATTCTGATAAGATTGGGTCTGATTTTTGTAATAATCAGCCAAATCCTGCCAATTTCTTACTTGGTTTGTTAGGTTTGCAATGGTCTCAGATTGTGATATTGTCGGACTGGGAGTTGGCGCTGCTCCTAAGCTTGTTGTTAGTAGTGTCAATCCTAAAAAACCAAAAACTAAACAATTCAAAACCAAGCGAGTAATTTTAAATTGATTAACAGTTACTTTATTGACTTTCACATCCCTCCCACCCCGTATCTCTTCCTGTCCTTGAGCTCCTGCTTCTTCCCCTCGTTCCACCCCGAGACAGCCTGAATATATCCAGTAACACGAGACAAATGCTCCACATTCTCGCTATCGCAATTGGGGCACTCTTTTAGCAATCCCGACGCCACATGGAAATCATCCATGCACACTGTCATGTCCTTGGTGAAGGCAAAGTAGCCCACCTGCGTGTTCTTTGCTATGCTCATCGCAAGCTCTTTGAGGCCATGGGGATCAGGCGCCGCCTCGCCAAGCCATATGTGCAGGATGTTGCCCCCGTCCACTATAGGGAAGAAGACTTCTTCGAGCTTGATTCTCTGAGGTAATGATACATCAGCGCTCGGGGGCACATGCGTGCCGTTGGTATAGTACACTGGCAGGTCTCTGGTCTCGTGAATGCGCCGCAGCGCCTCTTTCACGTTCCCTTTGATGATCGGCTCAGCGCACTTCCTGTACTCTGCATCCAGTAAGTCCGAGACAGCGAATCTCTGCGCCGTCGTTTCCGCAGGCGTGCGAGCCAGGGCTATCTCCATCCCATACTTCTCGCTGAGTTCTTTTGCATAGAACTTCATCTCGAACATGGCGCGGATCGCAAGGCGCCGGGCATCCTCACTCTCATGGATCTGTTTGCCTGTGTGGTGCGCCACCATCTCATTGATCCCGACCACGCCTATGGTGTACACCAGCCCTCTGAGATCCACTGCTATCTCTCCACGCGTCATGGTCAGAGGATCCTTCGGGCGCTGCGTTGCGAAGGGCATCCTTTCATTCCTGATTATGATATCCATCCACTTCCGCTTCACCTTGAAGAGATCGATGCATTTATCCATCATGACCCTGAGTTCCTTAAAGAGCTCTTCGTCGTTCTTCTGCGCTTTATATGCTGCCCGCGGGCAGTTGATCGACACCACCTGCCACGCCCCCATCGAGAAATGCTTCCCATCCTTAAAGAACAGCTTGTCATCGAACTCACTGTCCTTGTCGTGCGAGGATGAAAAATTGTATGCGCAACATTGATAGCAGCTTATCCCCTTCCCGGCACCCCTGTACTCAGGCAGCTGGTTGTCAAAGTAAGGAGCTCCGTACTTTGCAGCAAGCTCGAATGCCTTTGTATACAGCTCATCATAGCTCAATACATCCGGATTCGAGCGGTTGAACTTCTCGTCCTCTTCCATGAAATCCGGCTCGATGCTGATCTCCGGCTTGGGGAAGTTGAAAGGCTTTCCCCAGTAGTCCCCTTTCATCATCACGTTCATCAGGGCTTCGAATGAAAGACGCACCTCGCGCTCGAACTCACCGTACGTACGGCGGGGCGCCTGTACGCCGTCCCATACCCTGCCCTTGTAAACCAGGGGCTTATCTCGCCAGAGCCTTGGAATGCCGGGGGAGAGCTGTACAGAAGAGAAGACAAGCTGTCCGCCGCGGGCGACCATCATCTGCGTCATCTCGTAAACGAACATCTGCATTAGCTGCTCGATCTCCTCATAGCTCATGCCCTCAAAGAAAGGCGCAATAAAGGTAAGGAAATTATAGAATCCCTGACCTCCTGCGAAGTTTGTCTGGGCGCTGCCCAGAGCCTTCACTGCATGCAGAATCGCCACCTCGGCCTTTTTCGCAGGACCTGCAACACTGGCTTTTGTCCCGCTTCCGTCAGGCATGAGACCGTAGTAGAAGAAGTACCTCAGGTCCCAGTCCTGACAAAAAGCCCTTGTGCCCAGGTACTCAAGGTCGTGGATATGTATATCCCCGTTGAGATGCGCATCAGCAAGTTTGGGCGGGAGCATGAGAAGGTACTGCTCCTTGCTCATCTTGTCCGCTTTCTTCTTGTGCGAGGTCTCTGCGTTCTCCTGAAGGTTGGCATTGTCCCTTGCCTCAAAACCGGTTCCCATATCTATCCTGTAAGCATCATAGACAGGTGTTCCCACCCTTGTTGAGATGTTGCGCCATTCGGTATGTCCGCGCTCAAGAAGTATGATATTGACAAGCTCCCGCACAAGCGGGCCTGAGAGGAATTTTACCCCCATGTCCTTGATCCTCTTTTCAGTCTCCTTTGCTATCTCCTTTGCTTCATTCTCGGTGATTGCTGGCTTTAAATGGAATTGTTCACTGAGCTTTGTCTCTTTCAATAGCTGGTTGACGATCGTATTCCTGTCCCACTCCAGAAAGTGACCATCCGTGGTTCTGACCTTTGGTATGACAGATACAGAATAACCCGCAAGTGTCTTCTGGATGGTCTCTACTTCTCTTCTTGTCTGAACATTTTTTGATTCCTTTATCTCAGATCTCCGGGTCTGATCCAGAGTTCCGAGCAATTCCTTTTTCTGTTCTTCCTGAAGATTCGATATCTGAACCTCAATATACTTTCCTATAGACATTCCTCCTGATTTTTTTTTGTTCCGAGATGTCCCGGCAGTAAAGAATCTTGTTAAACGTTAAGGAGGCTTTCCAGCTTTTTAATATCGATACTGTTCTCGCTGAACAGCTCTCTTGATGTATAGAATCTGTTGCCTATCTGCAGCACTGGAGCAGACATGGTGAATACACCGTTCATCCGCAGTTCTGTGAGCGCTGCCGGTGTAGCCATATCTACATCTTTATACTGAATTTTTTTCTTTTCAAGTGTTTGTTTAAGAACCCTGCAGTTCGGACAGCTTCCGGTAGAATACACCTGTATCTCTTGCATTGCTGTTGTCTCCTTATGATCGGATTATATTTTCAAGACATATAATAGTTTTCTAAACCATATCTGATTATAATCGATTGGATTTGTTATCATGTTTTTTACCATATATGATCAACAATAATCAGCATTGTTAATACGAAAAAACTTAATATATATGAGATGGAATTAAGCAAGGGTGATTATATGTCTCAGGCAAATAATATTTTAAAGATGTTGATTGGTATTGTGATACTGGTCATCGGTATTGTGTGGTACACAGGTCCACAGATCTACGGATTCCTTAGGTACTATCAGGATCTTCTTGCAATATTGAGAGGATCGATCGGTCTCTTGCTTCTGTTCGTAGGGTTGATCGTCGCCTGGATGGGATACGACGATTACAAGATGGATAAAGAGATGGCAAAGGAAGCGAAAAAAGAACCCGAAGAGAAAAAAGAAGAGCCAAAATAAATCAATCAAACTCAGAGAGCTTGCTCTGAGTTCCTTCAAATTTCTCCAGAAGATCCTTTGCAGTTTCCCATGAACTTCTTGCAAAATCGGGAAGTGATTTATGTTCTTTGATCCAGGTTTCAAGGAACCTTATGGTCTTTGGATCTGAAGGATACCCGCTTCCGATCTCAATACCAGCATTTTTTTCTAATTTTTTGATCAGGGCATCCCTCTCCACTTTTGCAAGAATCGAAGCTGCTGATACGACCGGATATTTCTCATCCGCATTGTGCTCAGAAGTGATCACTATATTATTTTTATATCCTTTCCTGATATTCTCACCGAAACGCCCTGCATTCACATCAGCCGCATCCACAAAAACATGGTCAGGTTTTAGATCTTCCAGCACTTTCACATAACATGCGACCATGATCACATTCATGGTCATGATTTTCCGAAGTTCATCTATCTGTTTCGGACTTACCTCGAGGATGAAATACCTGTCGGCGAGTTCCTTGATTTCTTCTGCAAGAGCTTCCCTTTTTTTAGCTGAGAGCTGCTTTGAGTCTTTTACTTCAAGGCGAAAGAGGGAGTCCAGTTTTTTCTCATCCAGCAGCACACCTGCAACGCACATCGGACCAAGTACAGGCCCCTTGCCTGCCTCATCTATCCCTGCGATCATGTTTTTACAGCGCTCTGTCCGAGGTCGTTATCTCAGCACCGTATATATTTTTCATGTACTTGAGCGCCTGTTCATGAGCCTCTTGGTCTATCGAAGCTGTGCAGTCCAGAGGCACTATGGTTTTGTATCCTGAAAAATAAGCATGACCCACGTTGTTCTGTACACAGATATCAGTGCTCACCCCGAGAATGACCAGGGTATCCACCCCCAGTTTTTTGAGAACATCCTGCAATTCTGTGTCCACAAACCCGCTGTACCATCTTTTCTCGATCACGATATCATTTTTTTCAGGTTTGAGCTCACGTATTATCTCCGAGCCCTCTGTCCCTTTCATCGCATGTTCTCCCCAGATGCCCATCTCTTTATCGCTCTCTGTGTGGGCATCGCGCAGATATATTACGGGAATTCCCTGCTTTCTTGCCTCTTTTAAGAGCGCAGCAATACCGGGCACGATTTTCTCTGCCCTGGGGCTTCCAAGTTTTCCTGTGACAAAGTCATTTATCATGTCCACAACGATGATCGCTTTTCTCATATTTCCACTCTAATTCAGTCACCACATATCTATTTAAGTATTTGGATCAAAAAATATCATGGATGATAATGATAAATACGAAAACCTTTAAATAGATTGATGTAAATCAGGGGTTGATAAAGATACCCGGCACCAATAAATATAAAGTGAGGGGAAGCAGTCTGAAAAGGAAGTTCCGGAGGAAAAGTTTCGGAGATGACAAATGATAGTTAAGAAAGGAAGTTTTGTATTAGAAGGACTTGAAAATGTCCAGATAAACATAGGAAAGATAGTCGAAAAAGAAGAGGAGGCAGTTGAAGGGCCTACCCCAAGACCTGAGATCATCAGTTTGCGCAACTGGGATTACCGCATCATTGACAGGTACAATCCAGTGTACACGCCCACCAGCGATATGTGCGATTACTGCACATATGGGAAATGCGATCTCACAGGCAACAAGGAAGGGGCATGCGGTATAGACCTTGAAGGACAATCCGCACGAGAAGCGCTCAAAATAAGCGTAATGGGTGCAGCATGCCACACTGCTCACGGGCGTCATCTTCTGAAGTACCTGATCAGGAAATATGGAGAAGATCATCCGATAGATGTGGGACCGAGCAATTTGAAGGCTCCGCTCACAGAGACCATAATGGGCATCCAGCCGCAAACCATAGGCGACTTTCTTCCGGTGCTCGATTATGTGGAAGAACAACTGACGCAGCTCATTGCAGCTGCGAACACAGGACAGGAAGGATCAGCAAGGGATTTTGAATCCAAGGCGCTCCATGCAGGGATGCTTGACCTTCTTGGGATGGAGGTTTCTGATATAATCCAGATATCATGCATGGGCTTCCCGAAATCAGATGAAAAGACACCCATGGCTGAAATAGGGATGGGCATTCTTGACCCCAAAAAACCTGTGGTGATCTGTGTGGGGCATAATATCGCAGCACCAGCTTACATTCTTGATTACATGGACAGAGGAGGGCTTTTTGACAGGATAGAGATAGCAGGATTATGCTGCACAGCACATGATATGACCCGGTACAACAGGGCGTCAAAGATCATAGGCTCAATGAGCAAGGAACTGAAATACATCCGCTCAGGCATCCCCGACGTTCTGGTCACTGACGAGCAGTGCGTCAGGGCAGATATCCTGAAAGAGGCAAAAAAGCTCCACATCCCTGTCATAGCCACGAATGAAAAGATCACCTATGGTCTGCCTGACAGGTCAAACGATAGCGTTGATGAGATCATCGAAGACCTTGTGAGCGGAAAGAATGAAGGTGCGCTTGTTCTGGATTTTGAGAAAGTGGGAGAGCTTGTGCCAAAGCTTGCATTGAAGATCGCACCGATCAGAAAAGCCAGAGGGATCACCGCTATCCCTGACGATGAAGAGTTCAAAAAACTTGTCTCAAAATGCACAAAATGCCTTCAGTGCACCAAAGACTGTCCTCAGAACCTTCCCATAGCTGATGCAATGGTTGCAGCCGTAGGCGGCGACCTTGCACCCTTTGAAATACTCCATGATAAATGCGTGGGATGCGGAAGATGTGATTTCAGCTGCCCTGTGGACATCCCTGTGCTTAACGTGATCGAAAAAGCAGCCCAGCGCGTGATAAGGGAAGAGAAAGGCAAAGTGAGGATAGGAAGAGGGCAGATCGGCGATCCTGAGATACGCGAGGAGGGAAGGAATCTTGTGCTCGGCACAACTCCAGGCGTGCTTGCTTTCGTGGGATGCGGAAATTATCCTGACGGAACAAAGGATGTGTACGACGTGGTGGAAGAGATGCTCCAGCGCAGTTATATAATAGTTTCCTCAGGTTGTGCTGCCATGGATATAGGAATGTACAAGGATAAGGAAGGAAAGACGCTGTATGAGCGCTACCCTGGAAGGTTCATCAAAGGCAATCTCCTGAACACAGGTTCTTGCGTCTCCAATGCCCACATCGCTGCAACCACCATAAAAGTGGCCTCGATATTCGCAGGGCGGAAAACAAAAGGAAACTGGGAGGAGATAGCAGACTACGTGCTCAACAGGATCGGCGCTGTGGGGATAGCCTGGGGCGCTTATTCACAGAAAGCCTTTGCTATCGCCACTGGATGCAACAGGCTCGGGATCCCTGTTGTTGCTGGGCCACACGGTACAAAATACAGGCGCGCCTTCATAGGCAAGCCTTATAAGAAAAATGACTGGAACGTCATGGATGCAAGGGACGGTTCTGTGATAAATATCGAACCTGCGCCCGAGCATCTGTTGATAACGGCTGAGACAAAAGATGAAATGATGCCTCTTATTGCAAAGCTGTGCTTCAGACCCAGCGATAACAGCCTTGGAAGGGCCATTAAACTCACGCATTATATCGAACTCAGTGAGAAATATCTGAAAAAGATTCCTGATGACTGGCATGTGTATGTGCGCAGCGAAGCAGACCTTCCTGTGGCGAAGCGCGAACAGCTCATGAAATTGCTGGAAGAAAAAGGATGGAAGATAGACTGGGAAAAGAAAAAGATACTTGAGGGACCGATTCGAAAGGTGGATGTTTCGTTCCAGCCCACCAATGTTCCCCGCCTGTGCAAAGAGGCTAAGAAATGACAAAAAAAGCGCCTGAAAAACCAGTTGAAAAGATCGTGGATACCACACGGCAGGCAGTTCCATTTGACACAGGGAACATCCCGGGTCCCAAGATGGGCAGGGCGGTACTGCCCGCTGTTTCAGGCAAGATGCTGGCAAAAGCCAGAAGACCTCTGCTGATCGTTGGTTCCCAGGTCCACGAGCCAGAAGTGCTTGCAAGGGCAGTCGCTCTTGGCAGAACGGGAATCCAGATAGCAGCGGTTGGAAATGCCTATAAATCTCTCGGAGATAAAGGACTTGATGTTCACTATGAGAATATGCACGCACTTGCATCATACCTTTGCGATCCGAACTGGAAAGGGCTGGATGGAAAAGGGAATTACGACCTTGTGATGTTCTTTGGCATAACGTATTACTATGCGTCGCAGGCTATATCAGCGCTCAAGAATTTCTCGAATATCAAGGTGATATCCATTGATAAGTACTATCATCCCAACGCTGATATGTCGTTCGGCAATCTCAAGAACGATATATTTCTCGCTGCACTTGATGAGGTCATAGCCCAGCTGCCAAAAGATAAAGACCCGGTATTTAAATACGGGGATTAATGATCAGGTGAAACATGACAAACGAATTTCCCTTTGAAATCTCACCCATGTTCGAGGGTGAACGCGTAAGAAAAGATGACATGTTCGTTGAGCTTGCAGGTCCGAAGTCGCGCGGATTCGAGCTCGTGAGAGCCGCAGGTCTGGATGAAATCGAGGATGGAAGATTCAATCTCACAGGACCGGATCTGCTGAGCATGCAGGAAGGCTCGCGCCATCCATATGCGATGATATACCGCATCGCCGGCAAGCTCGTTGAGCCGGACCTTGAGGCAATAGTTGAGCGTCGCAATCACGATTTCCAGAACTATATCCAGGGCTACATGCACCTGAACCAGCGCTATGACATCTGGGTGAGGATAAGCAAGGATGCAGTGAAAAAGGGGCTCAAATCGTTTGAGCAGATCGCTAAAGCCACGATGATGCTTTTCAAGAACGAGCTTCCTTTCATAGAGAAGATCGAAGCGAGCTTTATCACAGATCCCGAGGAAGTGGAGAAACAGAGAGCAGATGCCCTGAAAGTCTATGAGGCAAGGGATGCGAGAACAAAGGGTCTCCATGATGAGGATGTGGACGTGTTCTATGGCTGCACCCTGTGCCAGAGCTTTGCGCCCACCAACGTGTGCGTTGTAACACCTGACCGGATCTCGCTCTGCGGCGCGATCAACTGGTTTGATGGACGGGCTGCTGCCAAGGTGGATCCAGAGGGTCCGCAGTTCGCCATACCCAAAGGAGAGATCCTTGACAAGGTCGGAGGGGAATACTCTGGCGTGAATGAAAAAGCCGCATCACTTTCAGGAGGCGAGTTCTCGCGCATCAAGCTTCATTCGTTCTTTGAGTATCCTCACACGAGCTGCGGATGCTTTGAAGTTGTGGGGTTCTACATACCAGAAGTGGACGGCATTGGATGGGTTGACAGGGATTACAGCGGCAGTGCTCCGAACGGGCTTGCTTTCTCTACCATGGCAGGGCAGACCGGAGGAGGAAAGCAGATCATAGGATTCCTGGGCGTTGGTGTGAACTATTTCCGCTCACCCAAGTTCATCCAGCCGGACGGAGGCTGGGATCGTGTTGTCTGGATGCCCAAGAACCTGAAGGAGAAGATAAAGGCAGATATACCGGCCGAGCTTTTGGATAAGATACCCAATGAAGATGAGGTTGGCGACCTGAAGACCCTGCGCGATTACCTCGAGAAAAAGCAGCATCCGATCACTCAACGCTGGGCCAAAGAAGAGGCAGCACCGCATGCTGCACCCTCTGAAGCCGTAGCCCAGCCTGCAGGTGCGCCGCTGTGGTCAGTCCCTGCAGGTTTGCCTGCGATCCCCCAGTTCGGCGGTGGCGATGGTATCAAGATCGTTCTGAAGAACGCAAAGATCACGATTGAGCGTATTATTCTAAAAGGCAAGGAGAAATGAGGTCCTAGTTGAGAGTAATCGCAATAACAGGTAAGGGCGGAACAGGCAAAACAGCAGTAGCAGGGATGCTGATAAAATACCTGACCTCAGGCAGCGGAACCCTCCTTGCGATAGATGCTGACCCTGACTCCAACCTGCCTGATGTGCTCGGCGTGAAGGTTGAAAAGACCATAGGTGACATGCGGGAGTTCATGCTCCAGGAGCGCGACAGTATGCCGCCCGGCACAAATAAGGAGACTTTGCTGGAATCCAAGGTGTACGAGGTGCTTGCAGAGACGCCGCGGTACGATCTTCTGGTGATGGGGCGACCTGAAGGCTCCGGATGCTACTGTTTTGCGAACAATCTCCTGCGCGGGATAATGGACAGGGTTCTCAAGAACTACGACCTGACCATAATAGATACTGCTGCGGGGCTTGAGCATCTCTCGCGGCGCATTATCAGAGATGTTAACGAGCTGCTGGTCGTCACCGACGGCTCGCGGCGCGGGCTGCAGACCGCGGAGAGGATACGCGAGCTTGCAAAATCTTTGAACCTGAATATCGGGAAAATGCATGTGATCGCCAACAAGATCACCCCTGAGAACCGCATGATTGTGGAAGAGTACGCGCGTGAACTGGAAATGGATCTTGTCGGATCTGTGCCGTATGACGAGATTCTGGAGCGCTATGATCTTGAAGGAAGACCTCTCATGGAATTACCAGATGACTCGAAAGCCTTTCAGGGGATCAAAGGGATTGCAGGGAAGATGGGGCTGTAGAATATGTGGATGTGGTTCCTCATAGGTGGTCTATTTCCTCTTGAGATACAGCATGTATAGCACTGCCATTATGGCAATAAGACTTAAAACGCCAATTATAAGGGCCCAATTCATAGATGGTTTTGCTTCAGGCATTCCCGTAGTAACTGTCAGAGTAGGCTCAGGTGAGGTTATTGTTGCTGTCGGTATTGCCATCTGTACTGTTTCTTTCATGCCTGTTATTGCAAACGATGAGAAGCTGTCGGTCTTCCCCTCAAGGTAAGTATTTGTGCTGTCTTTCATCTTTTCCGAGGTTTCCAGTGTTATCCACTTGCTTCCGTCCCATTTGACCAGCTTGACTTCAGTACTGGTAACGTTGTTATCACTGAGCCATGTATTCTCAACTCTGAATCTAATAACAGCTTCTTTTATATTCTCTGGTACTGCGAAACCTGTGGTTCCGACCCAGATGTTAATGTTTTTATATACAATACCAGGGGCAGAGGTCTTGGGTTTGATAAGAGTTGAAGTGTCTCTCAACACCTCTACCATGGTATTGATCAATCCTGCATTGACATTGCCAGTTATATTAATGAACAATACTGGATTGCTTTTGTTAGTGAATCTGTATGACGTGACCTTGTCCTTGAAGATCGTTTCATAATAGTTCTCTCTTACTTCGATATTTGTGTAATTTTCACCAGAGGTTCCGCCACCGCCTCCACCACCGCCTCCGCCGTCCCCATAACTGCCAGCACTACCAGTACCTGTATAAGTCCCACCATTGCCAGCCTCACCGGGGCCTGTATAAGAACTGGCCCTGTACGAATGAGGTTTTAGAAGCTGACCCGGGCCAGTTGCTGTAGCGTAAACTGGTATTAATTTACCATCTACTGTTATAACAGATATTTTTTGATTGATGCCATCATAAGTAATTCGTATTACTTTTCCAGGTAGTTCTTGGACGTCTTGAAGGGACACATCCACATAATATTTTTCATCATATACTACTATTTTAAACTCTTCGGTTTTGTTGATTGTAGCTGTTTCTACCCAATCACAAGAGCAATAATATTTTAAAAAGTTTATGAATGATTTGGTATCATTTCCTGGAACTTCATCCCAGTTAAACGAATATTGAGAAGGGAACATCGGCGCAAAGATACCGAAACCTGTAATGTTTGCATATACATATTTCTGTACTGTATCAGTACCATTCTGCTCAGGAACCATCCAGAACGAGGCCTCCGCTTTTGCGTACCTCCAAAATCTAAGCAGGCTTTCATTCTCTATTGTTACATTGCTATTACCATAACTCACGTTCAGGAAGAGCCATGAATCATCATCACTATTACTTATGGCATTTAGGTATATACTCATATTTTTAAGACCGATGGGGTCGATATTAGGTGAAGATACCGATTTTATTGCAATGTCCTTGCCTGTGAACGAAATCGTTGGATTTATGGTAAGATTAATCACAGTATTATTTAGTGAATTTGATTTTGAGTAGAAGTCCCACAAGGCGTTGTTTGATGCATTGTTGCCGCTCAGCATGTTGTCGCTTGAGGAAAACAGATAGATACCTGTGCTGGTGTTTGAGATACTGACATTTTCTATCCTGGAATTATTAGTTCTTACAAATAGAATGCCTTGACCGTTATTCTTTAAAGTCAAATCTTTCACCGTTATGTTTGTGGAATTTACAATACCCACATAGCCGGCATCATTTGGAATTTGCCGATCTTTTTCATTAATCCAATAATAAATTGGTTTTCCATCCACTTTGTTAGTAGTATCTATGGTGTGATTGTATTCACCAATAACATCAAAGTTATATTCATTTTCTGACATATTGTTGCCACTAAGCGTGTTGTTGTTTGAGCTTACAAATAGAATGCCTTGACCGTTGTTCTTTAAAGTCAGATCTTTCACTGTTATGTTTGTGGATTTTACAATACCCACATAGCCGGCATCATTTGGAATTTGCCGATCTTTTTCATTAACCCAATAATAAATTGGTTTTCCATTCACTTTGTTAGTAGTATTTATTGTGTGCATGTAATCATCAGGTGTTTCACCCGTAACACCAAAATTATATACATTTTCCAACATATTGTTATCAATCAGCGTGTTGTTGTTTGAAGAGGCCAGATAAATCCCTTTGTAGTTATTGGATGCATTGTTTCGAATCAGTGTGCTATCATTTGAAGAGAATAGATAAATCCCATATTCGTAGCTATTTGATGCATTGTTGTCGCTCAGGGTGTTGCCGCTTGAAGTAGACAGATTAATCGATGCATTGTTGCTGCTTAGCATGTTGCTGTCACTTGAAAAAGATAGATAAATCGGTGCATTGTTGCCAGTCAGTGTGTTGTAGCTTGAAGAAGATAGATTAATCGATGCATCGTTGCCGGTCAGTTTGTTGTGGCTTGAAGAAAATAGATAAATTCTATCGTATTTGTTCAATACTTTATTGTCGTGGAGTGTATTATTGTTTGAATTATACAAAGCAATACTATAATTGCTTGATGCGTTGTTCCCGCTCAGGGTGTTGTTATTTGAAGAGGCAAGATAGATACCAACGTAATTGCTTGAGATACTAACATTTTCTATCATGGAATTATCAGTGCTTACAAATAGAATACCTTGACCGTTATAATTCAATGTCAAATCTTTCACTGTTATATTTGTAGAATTTACAATACCTACATAGCCGGCATCATCTGAAATTTGCTTATTTTTTTCATCAACCCAATAATAAATTGGTTTTCCGTCCACTCTGTTAGTAGTATCTATTTTTTGAATGTAATCATCTAATATTGAACAGGAGGAGGGTTGACTGTTATAGGTAGCAAATGTGTTGTATGGCGGTATCGGAAAGTAAGGATCAGGTGAGGTATTAGGTGAGGTATCTTCGTTGATTTGTTGTTCGATAGCACAACCTTCAAGATCAAAGTTATATACATTTTCTGACATATTATTGCCACTAAGAGTGTTGTTTCTCGAGGAGACCAGGTAAATTCCTTCGAAGTTGTTCGATGCATTGTTGCCGATGAGTGTGTTATTGTTGCTTGAGTAGGACAGATAAATTCCTTGTTCGAAGTTGTACGATGCATTGTTCCCGCTCAAATTGTTATTACTTGACTGGTACAGATGAATTCCATTATAGTTATACGATGCATTGTTGCCACTCAGTGTGTTATTGTTGCTAGAATAGGCCAGATAAATGCCTTCGAAGTTGTTTGATGCATTATTATCAATCAGCGTGTTGTTGTTTGAAGAGGCCAGATAAATGCCTCTGAAGTTGTTCGATGCATTGTTACCAATCAGCATGTTATTGCTTGAAAAAGCCAGAGAAATGCCTTCAAAGTTGTTTGATGCATTGTTCCCGCTCAATGAGATATTGCTGGAAGAGATCACATAGATACCATAATACCAGTTTGTTAGTGTAATATTCTTTACAGTGACATTTGTCAAGGAATTTTCGACAGAAATGCCCTTGGTGTCAAGTTTGCCTGTTGTTCCATTAATCCAGCCCGTTCCATTAATCCGATAGCCTGCGCCGTCGAAAATAACGTCGTTTGAAGTAATTTTGATACATGTTGTGGAATTCGTTAAGTTCGAATTGAGAACATACTCGCCTTGCGAGGAGATTTCTATACAGTTGCTGATATTCGTCTGTGCTTCAGTGCTATTGGCGAAGAGGAGCACAAGCGAAGTGATAATCACAAATTTGATGAAGCATCTTCTTCCAGTTATGTTTTTAATCATTTCTCCACCCACTCGACTGTTTTTGTGTAAACCCGCTTCAATTAACAAACATTGATTAGTTTCCCGACCTCCCTCGAGAAACTCTATGCGCCCTTCCATGATTAATTGCAATAAAAGAATCAATCATCGAAATGAGTATGTATATTATTTAAGTGTCAAAGTGGTATTTATAATTATTCCACAACGGTTCATGAATTTATAGACTGTATTACAGGTAAAATCAGTATGGAATTACTCCATAAACTCTCTCATAAATTCTTCAGTTCTGTTCAGAAGAGCAGGCTGCTTTGCACCCAGCATGCCAATATCAAAATATATCAATCTCTTAACATCCAATTCTGATTCCTTATCTAAATGCAAATCTTTTGCCTTTTTTAAATAACCCTTAGCTTCAGATTCATTTCCAAGCAGATAATATGTCAATGCAATATTATAATATGCGTAAGATTTTTTTTTGGAATAATCAAAAAAATTCACCTTGTCAGAGCCAAAACTGAAGAACCATGGTTCTTCATTTCTCTTCAATCTTGTAACATTCTCATCTCCCAGCAATTTGATCACTGTTTCCTGATCAAGACGCGCCTGTTCCATGTTGCCAGTAAGTCGATAAGTATTGGATATGGTATAGTATGCAGGTAAATAGTTCTCATTTAATCTCAAAAGCAGTTCATATTTTTCTATGGATTTATTATATTCATTTCTCAAGTAGTATAGATGTCCCAGATTATCTAAGAAAAGTTGGTTCCATTTTGATAGGCTTAAAGCTTTTTCATACATAATTAACGCTTCGTCATACCTATTCTGTTCATCGTATATGAAGCCAATTCCGAAATATGCAGCAGCAATGGACGGATCTTTATCGATAGCTATGTGATAATATTCTATGGCTCGTTCAGTGTCGATCGGACTATATATAGAACCAAGAAACAGTAAAGCATGTGGATCGTCAGGGTCTTCTTGCAGGATAAGCATCAATCTCTTTTCCGTGATTTCTGGATCATAATCTCCTTCAACAATAGGTTTGAAAATTTCAGATTTAAGTAACCCCCTTCTGGCTGATAGATTCAGAGGATCTAATTTCAAAGCCTCATCAAACTCAATATTAGCTGCATCAAGTTGCAAAACACTCAAAAATGTATTGCCTAATTTAAGATGGTCACTCACGATTTCACTTTTCTTTACATCATCTGCTGCTATTTTTCGATATTCACTCTGTTTTGCTGCAATCTCTTCAAGGGGTTGGAAAGGTGAAATATCAAAGATAACAATTCCAATTATAGTGGTAAATATAGATAAAATAAAAAGGAAAATTGCTATATTGGAAATTATATATTTAATTAAACTTGTAAAACGTTTCTTATGGGAATAAATTTGATTTGTTATTTTTCTTTTTTGTTTTTTCCTATACTCAGTGACCTGGTTGGAGTCATTATTCCCTTTTTCGTCTTCTCCCCTGCTCATCTAAATCATCTCTCTAATATAATTGATTGTGTTCCACTTAAACTCATATGATACTTCATTTTATGGCATATTATATTATTGTGGGTTTAAAACCATACCGTCATGATTCGCTTGGATTATATAAAAATACAATTAAACAATTTCTGAACAGCCTTCCACTTCCAAAATAGATTGAAGAGAGGATATCAAAACACTATCCAGTTCATTATTCTCAAAAACATCAATGAAATTTTCCAGAATACTGAACCTTTCTTCATCATCAATTGGAATAGCAGCCCCTCTTCTTGTTTCTCTGTATTCATTTCTTAATCTTGGAAGATCCTTTACAAATGGGCTCAGAGAACGACCAATATCCACTACATCTTGAAGAATTTCTTTTTGATATGTCTCATTCCATAAGTTCGAGAGAATTGCCAATAAATCTCCAAATTGTTCCATTTCACTATTTGTTTCTGACTTACCAGTACGCTCACGTATTCCTTTTCTTATTCTGCGATGACTGCTCTCCAATCCGTTATTATGACGTCTGAACGAAATATTTCTTCCCTTAACAATCGGATCAGGGACGAATAGCTCTTCCCAGTGACTTTCAAACGCATCAATAATCGTTGAAGCTATTCGCTGATATTGTTTCTCAAGTTTCCAACTTTCAGTCCGAATCTTAAGCAACACTTCTTTTATTTTTATCAAAACGGCATCAAGTTCAAAATCAATCGGCTTTGAATCCTTCAAACTATTTTTTCGTGTAATTCTTAGATTGTCACGCAACTCATCCAACCATTGTAATATTTTCTCCAGAATAGAAAAATACTCAAGCACCTTGGTATCCTCCAAAACAGTCTTCAAATACTCATGCAATTCCATCAACGGTTTATGAACAAAGTTATTTGAGGCATCACAAAGGACTAATCTTTTAACAAGATTACCTATTGTTTTTATCCTGCGATATTGAATAAAATACGATATTGGGTGTCTTAT
>JAPZAV010000087.1 GCA_027460465.1 Candidatus Methanoperedens sp.
ATTTTTCATAATCCTTGCGCTCTGGTATGGAAAAGTTCATAATAAACAACGAACTCGGACGAACTGATACGAACTCGATCTATTCAGAGTTCGTACGAGTTTGTACCAGTTCGTTGTTATTGTTTATCTCGTTGCTCTTTGTCATTGTCATCTATGAACCTGGGTTCATGGCTCACTTTGCGTTCTCTGTGGTGAACTATTTTGAAATGAGACGGCTGGCGTGAAAAACAATTAGATTTAATTTATGAATCCATGAATTGGTAACTACCAATGATGCTTAACATGATCCAGCTTTTTGTCAACTCTGCTATTATGATGTCCAATCTTTTCATCCCTGTGATCGCGCATGAGCTGGGGGCATCAGGGACAGAGATCGGTATCATCGGTGCTGCGTACGGAGCCGCACTTTTTCTTTCAACATACATATTCAGCAGGGCATCAGAATCCATCTCTCCAAAAACAGTTTTATTCGCAGGTTTCCTGAGCGCAGCAGTGACTTTTTTCCTGCAGATATTCGCAACATCACCTTTCACGCTGGGGATGATACGGGCATTTGCAGGGTTCAGCGTGGGGATCTATCCAGCCGCGATGATGCTCTATGTGTATCACTTAAAGAGAAGCATAGGGAAATTCAGTTCATTCATGCCAATGGGCTGGGCTATCGGAAACCTGCTGGCAGGGATCATCGCGGTGTACTGGAAGATTTTCATACTTTCATCCTTCTTTTTTGCTATTGCATTCCTGATCTCATTGATGCTGCCTGATATAGAAGTGAAAGCAAAAAAGAAGACGGACTATTTTTCCCGGGATATCCTGAAGAAAAACTGGAACATCTATTTTGGGTTCCTGCTTCGCCAGATCGGAGCTAACAATGTCTGGATAATCTTTCCCCTGTACCTTATAAGTCTCGGAGCCAACGAGCTGTGGATCGGGATAATCTATACATTGAACCCGACGATGCAATTTTTCATTATGAGGCGGCTTGATAGATACAACACATCCTATCTTATTCATGCAGGAGATCTGCTCTCTGCTGCTGCTTTTATCTCACTTATACCTCTTACAGAGTACTATCAGGCTGTTGTGGGCATGGCATTGATTGCCTACTCATATTCATATCTCTATGTTGGCTCCACGCGCATGCTCATAGAGACGAACGATGAAAAAGGGGCTGCAGCAGGTCTACTCAATTCTGCAATCGCTTTTGCGACCATAATAGGTTCGCTCATAGGAGGGATTGTTCTTGAATACTCAGGTTTCAGGGTTGTGATGGTGGTCGGCGCTATTTTTGCCGTACTTGGTTTTGCTGTGGTCAGATTCAATAGCTCTGACACACCTCAAAAAAGTTCCTGAGAAGGTCATTCCCGCGTTTTGTATGCGAGACCTCAGGATGCCACTGCACGCCGTATAATGGCTTTATTCTGTGCTTCATGGCTTCGATTTCACTGACATGTGAACGAGCTAGTTTGATAAAATCGGGTGGAAGTACTGATACTTCATCTGCATGCGAAGCCCACACGCTGATCTTTGGACCAATGCCTTTCAGGATCTCATCTTGCTCGATGATCTCGATCTCGACCGAAGCATACCCTCCAGCAACCCCTGTCCGCACCTTTCCACCACAGGCTTTTGCCATCACCTGATGACCCAGACATATACCAAGGATCGGGAGGTCAAGTTCTTTAACATATAAACTGCAGTTTCCCGCGCGTTCAAGCGTGGGTCCCCCGCTCAAAATCAGTCCATCGGGCTCCTTTGCCAGGATCTCCTCGATCGAAGAGGTGTTTTTCATGATCTCAACTTCCTGATTCAGGTCCCGCACAGCGCGGTGTATCAGGTGGCAGAACTGTCCGTAGTTGTTGATTACTATGATTTTTACCATGTTGATTATTTGTCCGGAATCTCTGCTAGCTTCAGCCCTGCAATACCCATGATGATGACAAATATGAGCAAAGCAGCCGTATATCCGTAGTTTGAGAACCCTCGCATTATCAGCCCTGCGGCTATGACCAGTATGATGAAAATAATTACAGAACCCATTGTAACAACGATCTCGAGTTGCTTTTTCTTCATATACCTGTTATAGTGTGAATACAATAATTAAAGGTATGCTATCACAGAACAATTCTTTTCGCATCGATTATTCCATTGACTGTTTTGATCTCGTCCAGTACCTCATCGCTCACATCACTATCGATATTGAGCAACATGATCGCCTCCCCACCTATCTTAATCCTTCCCACCTGCATCCCTGCGATATTGATCTCGTTCTTTCCCAGGATCATGCAGCATGGACCGATTATGTTGGGATGATCTTCGATTTTTGTCACTATCATATAACCTGAAGGTATCACATCAATCATGTACTCATCGATCTGCACAACACGTGGTTCTTTTCCTATTACAGTTCCGCTTATTTTTCTTTCCTCGCCCTTCTTGCTCAATCTTATGGAAATCTGGCTGGGATAACCCACAACAGTCTTTGATTTGCTCTCGATTACTTTTATCTTCCTTTCTTTAGCGATCGTGGGTGCATTCACATAGTTCACACCAGCGCCGAGCACAGGCTCAAGCAGCCCTTTCAGTACAGCAAGGGTAAGAGGTGCAACATTTTGATCTGAAATCTCGCCGCAGTACGATACTTCGACCTTTTCGTAATTCCCGATGAGCTGTGTCCCCAGCTTTCCCATCTTTTCTGCAAGAGGAAAATACGGTTCAAGGATCTTCATGACCTCTGCTTTGACATAGGGCATATTTATTGCGTTCTTCACAGGAAGTTCTTGATGGATATTGAGAATCTGCTCTGCCACTGTCACTGCCACATTGATCTGGGCTTCTTCGGTCGAGGCTCCGAGATGCGGCGTGACAATAACCCTGTCCAGTTCAAGAAGCGGGTTATCGAATGGCGGTTCTCTGGTAAAGACGTCGACGGCTGCCCCGCTCACGATACCATCTTTTACCGCTTTTGCAAGAGCTTCTTCATTGATGATGCCGCCTCTTGCGCAGTTTATGATCCTGGCGCCTCTTTTCATTATCCCGAATTCCCTGGTGCTGATGATGTCTTTTGTCTCCTTGGTGAGCGGCGTGTGTACCGTGATATAATCTGACCGCCTGACTATATCCTCGACTGTCGTCAGCTCCACACCCAGGTCCTTCGCCCTTTCCTGCGATATGAACGGGTCATATGCAAGGATCCTCATCTCCAATCCCTGCGCCCGCTTTACAACTTCTGAGCCTATCCTTCCGAGGCCCACAACGCCGAGCACCTTATCCCTTACCTCCACACCCATGAACTTCTTCCTGTCCCATTTTTTGCTCTTGAGCGAAGCATTTGCCTGCGGGATATTCCTTGACAGTGCCATCATCATGGCGATTGTATGTTCAGAGGCTGAGATCGTATTTCCTTCGGGTGCATTGACGACTATGATGCCTCTCTCTGTCGCGGCGTTCACATCTATATTGTCCACCCCAACGCCTGCACGACCAATGATCTTCAGTTTCTTACCTGCATTGATGACATCCTTTGTCACCTGTGTTTCGCTGCGCACGATGAGAGCCTCATAATTTCCTATCCTTTTTATCAGTTCTGAAGGCTCAAGACCCGTGGCTATATCAACATCAACTTCTTTTCTCAATATCTCGATGCCCTGTTCAGCTATCGGGTCACTTACAAGTACTTTCACGTATTATCACCAGACAATTCGGTCTAATTGCATTACTAACATTTCAGCTTTTCGTTTGATATTTCACAGGTTATCTTTATGATCCATGCCACCTTCCTCTCCGGTCATGAAAGATTTCATAATCATCGGTCATAAAGCTGTTACCACACCTTTTTCGCTCAACGATCTGCCAGGTGCCGCAGGCAGGATGGATATATTGTGCAGGTGTGTAAATGCTGCGCTTTTCCTTTCTCACGACCTGAGGAGGGATGTTCGGGTGTTCCTTGTTCTGAAAGGCGAACCTCAGTCAAAGATCGTATGCTTTGACGGCAGTAAAGTGAGATACTTGAGTCCTGATGAGCGAAGTGCTGCATCTCTGATAAAGAAGGCACTTGAGAAGGAAGCAAAAGAGTTCTGGACCGACTCAACGCCGGGAGTGAGTGTAAGGAAAGGTGATCTTGATATTCTCCTGGCTCTGCTGAATAAAAAAATAACGTATCTGAGAGAGGACGGCGAGGATGTTCGTGGAAGGAAATTCGATCAGCCTCTATTCGTGCTGGGCGACCACATGGGTCTTACAGATGAAGAGGAGGAATTGATCGAAAGGTACGGAAATGAAAAAGTGAGCGTGGGACCCATCTCGCTGCACGCTGACCATTGCATTGTTCTGTTGCATAATGAAATAGACAGAAAAGAGTATAAAACCTGATGTGCATTCAGAGCCAGATGACAATCCTTGAAATTGCGCGCAGTATCCTGCACCAGGGTTCGATATGCGACCACTGCCTTGGAAGGCAGTTCGCAAAGCTTTCGACCGGACTATCCAATGACGAGCGCGGAAAAGCGATAAAACTTGTCCTTGCAATGGAGGCAGGTGTGGAAAAAGACAGTGGGCTGCTGGAAGAGCTTAGAAAGAGCGGTGAAGCCAGATGCTGGGTATGCAACAGCCTTTTCAGGCATCTGGATTCCTGGGCTGAAAGAGGAGTTCAGGCGCTTCGGGATTATGAATACGACAATTTCCTTGTTGGCACAAAGGTCACAGGTCTCCTGGCAGAGAACGAGGAGATCATCTGGGCAGAAAGCGGGACGACCTTTGCAGAACCTCTAAAGACAGAACTGAATAGAGAAGTGGGGAAAAGGATAGAAAAAACAACAGGCAAAAAGGCAAATCTCAGGAAGCCGCAAATCGTAGTTCTATTAGACCTTGAAAATGACAGAATAGAACTTGAAGTGAATTCATTGTACATCCAGGGCAGGTACAGGAAACTTGCTCGAGGAATACCCCAGACCAGGTGGCCGTGCAGGGAGTGCGGAGGCAAAGGATGCGAACGCTGCGGTCATACTGGAAGGATGTACCAGGAGTCCGTGGATGAACTCATCAGACTTCATGTTTTAGAGGCTGTGCAGTGCGAAGATACAGCTTTTCACGGGGCAGGGCGTGAGGATATAGACGCGTTGATGCTTGGCGAGGGCAGATCCTTCATTGTGGAAGCCAAAAAACCTCATAAAAGGGATATTGATCTAGTAGCGCTTGAATCTCTGATAAATCTCAATTCCAGGGGGAAAATCGAGGTAAAAGGGTTGAGATCTGTGGATAGTGAAGCGGTCGAACAGCTGAAATCAATGAAGGCTGATAAAGTGTACCGAATTAAGATCCAGCACAGCACTAAAGAGGAAAAACTTAAATCATCCCTTGACATATTGAAAGGGGCTCTCATCAAACAGAAAACTCCCAACAGAGTGCTGCACAGGCGCGCCGACCTTGAAAGGATCCGAAAAGTTCACTCAGCAGAGCTTGAATCATTTGAAACAGATAATGCGGTCCTGAGAATTCATTGCGAAGGTGGGCTCTATGTCAAGGAACTGGTATCAGGTGATAACGGCCGGACCATACCCAGCATCGCGGCGCTCACCGGGAACGAGGCAAAGGTTATAGAGCTTGAAGTAATAAAAGCAGGATAAGATACTCATAATTCAGAGGAATATTTATGGCAAAGACCCACGGAACGAGAAGGAAATCAAGATACAAACTCAAAAAAACGGTTCGAGAGAAGGGATTATCTCCGATAAGCAGGGCGATACAGGAATATAACGCAGGGGATATGGTGAACATCGATCTTGACCCTGGCATACAGAATGGTATGCCGCACCATAAATTCCATGGAAAAACAGGGAAAGTAACCGGACAGCGCGGGCGTGCCTATATTGTGGAAGTACGCGACGGTGGGCTGATGAAAGAAGTTATTGTCCTTCCAGAGCATCTCACTGCACAGAAATAATTGGTGAAAGGATGATAGTTAAACAGATTATCAGCGAAGAACTACTTACCCTTCCAGATGTCAAAGAAACACTCAACAGGATAAGAGAGGAGAGGGAGAACGAAGGCAAAGAGCTTGGATATGAACTTAGAAAGGCAATATCTCATGCCGAACTGTTCTCAAAACTCACCCCGGAAAAATCAAGAGAACTTGTGAATGAGCTGATCAAGCTCGAAAAGATGAAACCAGAGATTGCGTTCAGGATTGCTGACATCCTTCCGCAGTCCAATGATGAGGTAAGGTCGATCTATGCAAAAGAGCGGTACACACTTACTGAACAGGAACTGAAGCAAATTCTGGAGATCGTTTACAGGTTCATCTGAAAATAAATTGAAAACTATTTAAACTTCTATTCTAATAATAATAGTACACCAAGGAGATTTACAAAGAGTGGTATTCGATGATAGCGTTTGATAGAAAGGCGGAAAAGGAAGATGTTGCGTACATCCTGGATTATTTGCCATATGGACGTACTGATGATACCCGTCCAATGTATCAGAAGAGACCACTTGCGCAGGGGGTGGGAGAAAAACATTTTGTTCTCATGGAGATGATACCGAAAGAGAATGTAATCCCCAGATCCCATGATAGAGTCTATTTAGGAGAAGGTGACCGTCCTGTGATCGATCATGTCAAGAGGAGGATCACCCATAATGAACTCTCCCACGCTGCCCAGATGGAGCTTCCCTCCGTGATTGAAAAAATAATCCTTGCAAACGAAAACCGTTTTCTTGCATTCTTCAATGATGCATATCCAATAACAACCCGTCTGCACATGCTTGAACTGCTCCCTGGAATAGGTAAGAAGCTTATGTGGGCGATAATAGAAGCCAGAAAAAAAGGAAAATTTGCAGGTTTCAAAGACCTTGTTGAGAGGGTGAAAGGGCTGCATGCACCTGAAAAACTCATCATGAACAGAGTTCTTGATGAACTGAAGGACGATAATATAAAGTACCGTGTTTTTTCGACCCCGATGCCACAAAAAAGATAGGCTGTGAAACAATATAAAAAAGATCAGCATTTCCTTATAGATAAACGCATACTCAAGAGGATTGTTGAGTATGGAAGAGTAAATAGCTCGGATACAGTGCTTGAGATCGGGGCAGGCTGCGGGAATCTCACAGGGGAACTTGCTGAAAAAGCGGGTAAAGTGATAGCGGTTGAGATTGATGCAGAACTTGCAGCAGGTCTCTCAGGCTGGAAAAACGTGGAAGTCATTGTTGGGGATGCTCTCAAGATCGAATTTCCCCCTTTTGACAAGGTGATCTCCAATCTCCCTTATTCTATTTCCTCTCCTGTAACATTCAAACTTTTAAACCATAAGTTCGATCTCGGGATACTGATGTACCAGTATGAGTACGCAAAAAGAATGGTGGCTCTGCCGGGAAATAAGGATTATGGCAGGTTATCCATTGCCGTCCAGTATCATGCTGACGTGGAGATCATGGAAACTGTGCCGCCCGGGGCTTTCAGCACACCTCCTGAGGTCAGATCTGCGATCGTGGAAGTAATCCCGCGATCTCCACCATATAAAGTGAAAGACGAGGATTTTTTCATGAGATTCATCACAGCTGCTTTTTCCCAGAGAAGGAAAAAGCTCAGGAATGCCATATTGAACAATGCAGCTTTACTTGGAATCGAAGATATCAAAGAGGCTCTTAAAAAATTGCCTGGCGAGCTGATCGAAAAAAGAGCTGAGGTATTATCGCCAGAAGAACTTGCAGGATTGTCTGATATTTTATCTCACGATGCAGTATAAAATTAACAATATGTCAAGTAGACCATGCCTGTGAAGCTCAACACCAGGTATTTCGTCAACTCCAGGATCAGGTCGCCATAAATCACTGCCATAAAAAATCCAGTGGTTATGGGAATCATGAACGGCAGACCGGGTGTGACCCATACCTCATCTTTTATCAGACCCTTTTCTGATAGTGCTTTAAGTTCAAGAACAGTCTTCAGATCGATCTCTACACCTCCCCGCTTAAACCTGAATTTCACCTCTCCGTTCACAACTTCAAAATTTTGAATCAACTTGATATGCTTACCAGGAAGGTCTGAAATCTTGGATTTATACCCTATGAAAATATAAAACGGATCCTCAATATGCAGCCCCATTTTTATTAAATTATATACAGCTAACCCGATGGGAACAACAGCTGTCATGAGCACAGCGTTCCCGAATATTCCAAGTGCAAATAGATCGATCAACGGCATATTCAGCGGGAAAACATACCCAAATGCCTGAAATGCAGGATAGACAGGAAAGATGATAGACAGGACAATAAGCGATTTAGCATCAGCACCTCCGAACATCCCGAGCTGAAACAGGATGTATACAAATAAGAATATGAATCCTGCAGAAATGAAGAGGCGGAGAAGATAAGGTATTCCATAGACTGAAATATCAAAAAGTACGAAAAACACACCGCCTGCAAGCATTAATAACCAGGTCCTGTTTGTCACACGCCGGGTTCTGATATCTGAATAGCAGGAGTAGATCAGGAATGGGACGCAGAACAGGATCTTTAAAATATCCAGCATATTCTTTTCATTGTTTTTTATACTTATAAAATTATGCTGGTGAAGCATAACCTAGTTATATAAAGAACTCCAAAGTAGTAAGTGGATAGAATAGGATGATGTCAATAAATGAATTAATGCTAATCGTTTTCTTGATCAATCTCCCCTTCGGCTATATAAGGAGCAGAACGACCAGGTTCTCAAGAAAATGGATGATGGCAGTGCATATCCCGGTGCCGTTCGTGCTCTTATTGAGAATATTTACAGGATTCAGCTGGACAGCTATTCCTTTTCTTCTGCTCTCAGATATCGCAGGACAGCTGGCCGGTGGAATGCTCAGAAAGCGGGATATGCAATAATTACGATTGCTTTTTTCACAGTATGAGCCAAAAAGAATTATTATTAATGCTGTATATACAATAAATAATGAAAATAGGATATTCCATCCTGCTGATCATATTATTCCTGATTTTATTCCTTTTCATCACATCCAGATTTTATTCTTTTGATCGAATAGATTTCCAGGACCTCGTGGTACTTCCGTATTATGCCGTTTCTTCCTTCATGAGGATGGCGGTCGCTTATTTTTTTGCACTCAGCTTTGCGCTTTCATACGGCTATATAGCTGCAACAAACGAGAGAGCAAAAAAGCTTATGCTTCCTGCTCTTGATATACTCCAATCAGTACCAATACTCGGGTTTTTTCCTGCTGCTGTTCTCTTTTTTATCGGGATTTTCCAGGGAAGGCCCGGTATTGAGGCTGCTGCGATCTTCTTGATTTTCACAAGCATGGCATGGAATCTGGCTTTCGGGGTGTATGAATCCCTTACCACCATTCCAAAAGAGCTTGTGGAAGCAGCTGATGGCTTCAAGCTGCATGGGTGGCAGCGGCTTGAGAATCTCACGCTTCCTGCCTGCATCCCGAAACTTGTCTACAACAGCATGGTCTCCTGGTCGGCAGGATGGTTTTTCCTTGTTGCCTCAGAGATCATTTCAGCGGGATCTGAGACATATAAGCTTCCAGGGCTTGGAAGCTTTCTAATAGACTCGACCTATTCGGGAAAAATCCCGCTGATGATCGTCGGGCTTTCTGTCCTGATAGCAATCATACTTTTGCTTGAGCTGTTTATATGGAGACCGATGCAATCATGGGCAGATAGATACCGTTACGAATATTCAGGTGAAAGAAAACCAAAGAGGTTCATTTTTGGTGCAAAAACGATCAAATATTTGTTCAGGTTTGCATTTGAGGTATTTTCGAGATTGATAGTTTCATCATATATTGCATTGAACAGACATGGATCGATTAAAACCATTTTAAAATATTCCAGTTATCTTATTTTAATTTCATTTTTTATATATGCTTTACATTACTTTATTATTTTAATTTCCAGAATGCTGATGAATCTTCCTGATGAAGCTTATTTAATACCTCTGGCTATTGTTTATTCGTTCCTTCGACTGTGCGCAGCATATGCAATAGTTATTGCATGGACCGTCCCGGCTGCTGTGTACATCGCAAGAAACCAGAAGGTATCGTCATTCCTCATGCCTCTGATCGAAGTCGCAGCTTCTATCCCTGCTATCGCACTTTTCCCTGCGATCGTCATCATTTTCATAAGATCGGATAATCTTGAAATCGCTGCGATAATTCTCCTGCTGATGGGAATGCAGTGGTATTTGCTTTTCAATCTTATTGCAGGGGTAAAATCAGTGCCTAAAGACATGAATAATGTTGCGGCAGCTTTCAGGATCAGGGGAAGGCGCTACTGGAAGAATATTCTTTTCCCCGCGATGTTCCCGTCATTTGTGACAGGGAGCATAACCGCATGGGGAGGGGGATGGAATACACTGATCGTGGCTGAATACATAGTCTATAGAGGCAACGAATACCATCTGTTCGGGATAGGGTATCTCATTGACAGAGCCACATTTTCCTCCCCGGATTCGAGCATGGTGGTGTTATCCATAATCGGGATGGCTGTGATCATCATGCTGCTGAACAGGATGATATGGCAGCCTTTGTACAGGAAGGCGCAGACCAGATATAAATTCGAGGTGTGAGATGCTGGTGGAAATAAGAAATGTCTCGAAAACCTATGAATCAGAAGCAACTAAGATTCAGGTTCTTGACAGCATTAATTTCTCAGTGGAAGATAATGATTTTGTATGCATTGTCGGTCCCTCTGGCTGCGGAAAGAGCACACTTCTTCGAATAATCGTCGGACTTGAAAAACCCACATCTGGAGAGGTCATTTTTAAAGGTAAGAATAGCAATCCTAAAGTTGCGATGGTATTCCAGAATTTCGCACTGTTCCCATGGCTCAGTGTCAAGGAGAACATAGAACTTGTACTTGAGTCGCTGCATCAGCAGGAAAAGGAACGTGAGGCGATTGCATGCAAATATATCAAAGCCGTTGGGTTGGACGGGTTCGAGAGAGCTTATCCAGGTGAACTCTCTGGCGGCATGAAGCAGAGGGTGGGGTTTGCCAGGGCGCTTGCTGTCGAACCTGTGCTGCTGTGCATGGATGAACCTTTCTCATCTCTGGACGCGCTCACTGCCCAGAACCTGAAAGATGAACTCCTGCTGCTGTGGGGAGATCCGAACATGCCGCCGGATGCAGTGATAATGGTGACGCATAACGTGGAGGAGGCAGTGTATCTGGCTAACAGGATAATCATACTGTCGCAAAGGCCTGGAAAAATAATTGCTGACCTCAGGATTGAACTGGAAAGACCGCGCAACAGGAAAGATCCAGAGTTTTATCGATGGGTTGATAAAGTATATTCACTAATAGTGTGATGGATATGGTTTTTCCAAAAGCTACTATCAGCGAGATCATAGGGCTCCTGGAAGCTGTCAATGATGCTGGAGGCATAGAAGATGCAGCCAGACTCGCAGCGGATTTTGACCTTGAGCTTGACGAGATACTCCCTTCGATCGATGGCGCTGAGCTGCTTGGATTTGTCAGTGTGAATAACGGTAATATTGAGCTTACTCAGGATGCCAGGAAACTGCTTGATGCCGGGATAAGGGAGAGGAAAAAAATAATGAGAGATAAAGTCGCAGGCGTGCATATCATAAAAGAACTTAAAGAAAAGCTCATGAAATCGCAGGAGCACAGGATGAGCAAAAGTGAGACCCTGCGATTTCTCCAGAAAAGGATTTCTACATCAGATATCGAGAGTTATTTCAGGATAATAATAAACTGGGCAAGACATGCCGGATTGCTTCATTATAACAGCGACCATGAGGAGATCTGCCTTATGGCTGATGTGTGAATCTCACGTCACGATCTCTTCCACCCTGTTTTGCTCAATCGCTCTTCTGATCTCCATCGCCACGCGCCGACCTGTGCTCACAGGCATGCGCCATAGTGTATTCCCGTAAGGATGCCCTGTCGAAACGTGCACGTTCGTGCCGCCCCCAACGCGCGGCGCCACATCGTACACATAGAAATCCAGGTCTTTATCCACACAGGTCTGAAGACAGAATGGCCCGATTATCCCGGGTTCATAGTACTTTTGTGCTGCTCTGACATATCTTTCAGCAAGCTCGAACACTTCCTCAAGCAGGGATTCCCTGAGCGTGGCTGAATTATGTCCGCATACTGTGTATTCAGGCGTGATCTGCATCTGGTTCAGCGTCATCTGCTGGGGTGCAGGGAGGCGCACATGCCCGTCAAGGCTTGTTTCAAACCTCCAGTCCACGCCGAGGAGCTCGATCCTGCTCATCTCCTCCTCTATCGGTGAGTAGAACAGGTCAAGGTTGAAAACAGGCCCTATTATGTACCTCTCTATCCTTGCCTCCCTGAGATCTTCTTGTGTGATGACACCCTGCTTTATCAGGGCCTCTGATTTCTGTTTGAACTCGTCATATGAAGATGCTGTGAAGAACCCACGCTCAAGATTCTTTACCGCATGCGGGAGTTTCACCATCACCAGGCAGTCTATGTCCTCGGGGTTCTGGATCTTTTCAGGGTATGGAAGACCTGCTTTCTCAAGCAGCCAGTAGTAGTCCTTCTCGATGCCCCGCTCCTCGCTCCTGAGCAGGTTTCGACTCCCGAACATGGGAACTTTGAAATCATCTTCTATATCGTCTATGGAACAGTACGACGTAAAAGAACGGTTTGGAATGAAGATAGTGTTCATGTCTCGCATTTTTTTCTGGCTCTCAGGTTTGAGGATCTCATTGAACCTTGCATAGACATCTGCATGATCCACGATTCCGCGGACGAGTTTACCGTTCTCCCTCCTGGCTTTGAAGTATTCTGTGTACGTCCTCTCGCGGCCTTTCTCACATACAGCGTATGTACTGAATCCTTCTTCCACCGCGCCGTCGCATACATCAAGTGCAGAATGGGATGCCAGAACCCCGATCGTGGTTTTATTGAGATCGTATCCAGATAGTACCTCTATTATTTCCTTCCTCTCGATCATAGCCACTTGTAGGTTTTATATGTTTAAAAGGTTGCGATATCTGATAACATATAATTGGCCATCAAACTGAAGCCAATGAACCCGATCAAGGCAAAAATGGCGTAAAGCTTCAAGGATTTGAAAGGATTGGTTCTGGTGAATCCCAGAAACGAGTTTGCATTGAGCAGATGACCTGCTGCGCCCAGTAACAGAAGGGGTAGAAAATACGCCGTCGGCATAACGAATAAGACCACCGACGCATAGAAGATATACTCAATCGCAAATGCAGTTCTTGGTCGGTTCCACAGTCCCAGTCCTACCTTTTTATCGCGTCTGGATCCAAGGACTGGCAGATCCCCAAGATGTACAATCGCATCCATAAACCAGTGCGATGCAGATGCTATTACGAACACGATCCCGGCTATGGGATCAATCGCAGATGCCAGGATCAATCCTGCAGTGCAGGATATTATGAAAGATACTGCCAGAGAATGCGAATAAGGATAACTTGTGAACCTGACATATTTCTGCAGAGGTGAGTCCGGATTTATCTCTGCTTTCTCAAATCCCAGGAAAACAAAAACTGGCCACAATATGTCCGGGAAGCTGACGCCTATAAGAGGCACCAGTGGAGGGATGCCAGGGAATAACCGAATAAGCACATACGCGATAGCAAAATGTCCGATGTACATGAATTCCCCGCGAAGATGAGATTATACATGTATCTTTTCTCTTTTTCCTATAAGAAACCACTGATCTTGACGGCTGTGGGACAAAAATATGCTCATAATTAAATTTCTCTCTGTGCCTCTGGCTCATTTTGCAGTCGTTTAACTGTTGGAAACAACCATAACTTTCAACGAGTCCCTCGCCTCCCCCGCTATCTTAAATCCCTTCTGGATATCCTCCAGATTCAACCTGTGGGTTATCAAGTCAAGAACATTCACCTTCCCGTCAACGATCAATCCCAGGGCCTCTTCAAGGTCAACAGGAGCCGCGCCGTAACTTGATATGATACTCAATTCATTTCTCCAGAAATCCTCAACAGGAATTGGAATATTCTTATTCGGAATGGCAAAGAGCATTATTATCCCTTTCCTGTCGATATACCTGAATGCGGCTTCAAACGCAGGCATTGCACCAGTGCACATGATTATCCTGTCTGCTTTTATATCCAGTTCGGTATTTGCATCGTACACCTCATCAGCACCGAACTTTTTTGCCATGTCCATCCTGTACTCGTTAATATCGGTTGCATAAACTTTTGCTTTCTTCAATTTTGCCATCTTTATGTTCAAAAGACCCGATATCCCTGAACCCATTACAAGAACTGTCTGCCCTTTCGCGACTCCGATAATTCTCTGCGCCCTGACAACACATGCCAGGGGCTCTATCATCGCACCCTCTTCGTACGAAACGCCATCCGGCAGGATGTAAGTGCCATTCTCCACATTAATTTGCGGAACTCTGATGAACTCGCTAAATCCCCCTGGGTCGTAATTACCTTTATGCAGCGTTTCGCACGCGGTATGGTTGCCTGAAAGGCAGTATTTGCACTCATTGCACGGCACATGATGGCTCACGAAAACCCGTTGTCCCACCCTGAATTTGTCGGATCTGGATTCGACTATATCCCCAGCAGCCTCGTGACCGAGGACACGTGGTGCTTTCTTGATACGATACCATTCCATCAGGTCTGTCCCGCAGATACCCGATGCCCTGACTTTTAGCAGGATTTCGCCATTTTGTATTTCCGGTACCGGTCTTTCCTCTATCCTGATATCGTTATTGCTATAATATACAGCGGTCTTCATGAAAGTACTTTATTTTGAGTTCTCATATATCCCATATGCCTCATCAATCGACTTTCCCTCATGCACTATAGACCTGACTGCCTTTATCATCCCGACAGGTGAGTCGCTCTGGAAAATATTCCTTCCCATATCCACGCCCAAAGCCCCATCAGAAACCGCATTACATGTCATCTGCAGTGCTTCTTTTTCAGGGAGTTTCTTGCCGCCGGCGATAACAACAGGGACATTGCCGCACGCTTCCACCACTTTTCCGAAATCCTCCGTATAATAGGTCTTTATTATGTGGGCACCGATCTCCACGCAGATCCTTGAAGCAAGACCCAGATACCTTGCGTCACGTGCCATTTCTTTTCCCACTGCTGTCACGGCAAGCACGGGAATACCATATTTCTCCCCTTCATCAACCAGCTTTGAAAGGTTGCATATTGTTTCTTTTTCATATTCCCCGCCTATATATACGGAGCATGTGATTGCAGATGCATTAATCCTTATAGCGTCATCAATATTGGTCGTGATTATCTCGTTTGACAGTTCTTTCAGGATGCTCTGGCCTCCTGAAACCCGCAGGATCACCGGTATATCCATGCAGGGATCTATCCAGTTCCTGACAGCCCCTCGTGTGATCATAAGCGCGTCTGCATATTCCAGCAGCGGTTCAACCGTTTTACCCAGATTCGATAGACCTGCAGTTGGGCCCTGGAAATAACCATGGTCAACAGCCAGCATCACGCAGCGGCCGCTTGCGGGCTTTATAATTCGTGAAAGCCTGTTCTTCATTCCCCAGTTCATTTTTGATTTCCTCCTATTTCTTCTTATCAGGTCGTAGCAGCAGATAGCCTTTATTGACCAGCCAGTGATGGAATTCATATGTCGTATGCAGGCAGTGTTCCTGGCAGATACCGCGCAGTTCGTTATACTCCGCAGTATCCTGTTCCTTTCTGTTCATTATCAGCTGGATGGAACATTCAACATCGTTGCAGTATTCTCTTCTTTTATACTCTACAAATCCCTCGATTGGCATGATCACAAAAGTGATTATGGATATTTAAAATTAACGGATAAGTCGGAGTTTGATTTTTATTGTATTAATTCAATATTTATTTTGATTCCCAGCTCTTTCAGCTTCTCCTGTGTTGGCACACCGTTCTCATCCCATCCCCTGAAATCGTAGTACTCATCCAGAGTCCTTTCAAACTCAGCCCTATTTATCCCTCCATTCTCAAAGAACCTGTCTGGAAGACGATCGTCTTTTCGCGAAAAACCTGCCCTGTTGTTGAACAGCCTTTCAAGGTTCCATATCCTTTCTCCGCATTTCAGAAACTCCTCTGTGGAATAGTCCACACCTGTGGCAGCGCTCAAGAGGTTGGCGAACTCTTCTTCTGACATCGCGAACGATGCGAACTTGCAGAGCACCAGGGAATCCAGCGCAGCCATTTCATTCTGGAATATCTGCACAAGCCCTGCTTTTCCTGAGAAGGTGAGGCGGTCAATCTTCTTGGGCTTGCCCAGGATCTCAGGAGCGACCATGTAGGCACGCAGATGGCATCCCCCGCGGTTCGAGGTCGCATAGGCAAGCGCCATTCCGAGAACTCCTCGCGGGTCATAACCCGGAAGCTCCAGACCTTTGACCTGCATTGAATAATCCGTTCCACAGGATTCAGAAAGAGCTTTCGAACCCCTGCCCAGTTCCTTCCCGATCCCTTCATTCTCTCCGATTTTCCTGACCAGCTCTGGCAGTTCTTTTATATCCTCACCCATTATTTCAGCATACGCAGCGATTGTTGAACCTGAAGAAATGGTATCAATTCCATAGTCATTGCACAGCCTGTTGACTTTAATAATGATATCCATATCTGCATTGTTGCTGTCAGGACCATAAGCCCACAGGGTCTCGTATTCAGGGATCTCGTGTCCTTCAAGAGCCCCGGTCTTTATGACATGCTTGCACGCGATCATACAGTTGTAGCAGGAATGACCTTTAATATCGTAATTCTCTTTGATGAATTCACCCGAGACCTTATCCGCCTCTTTGAACTCAGTTCTCCTGAAGTTCTTTGAAGGCAGGATCTTCATGTAGTTCATAAGGTTCACAAGCGCAGACGTGCCATAAGTGTGCAGTCCTTTTGATGACATGGGGCCTGCTTTAATGAGACGGAGCGCTTCAGCGATTGCCTTTTTAAACCCTTCCTGATCTGCTATTGCTGGTTTTTTATCCCCTTTTACCACAATCGCTTTGAGTTTCTTTGAACCCATGACCGCACCAAGACCTCCACGTCCGCATGCATGGAAGTAATCGTTCATCACACTGGCGATGGGAACAAGTCTCTCCCCGGCACGCCCGATGCATGCGACCCGACCTTTTGATGAAAGTTTATCAGTGCATGACCTCACGTTTTCTCCCCATAGCCCTTCGGCAGAATGAACCAGGATCTCGTCGTTGTTTATGGAGATATAGACAGGCTTCTTTGCACATCCTTTTATTATGATCGCATCGATCCCTGCAAACTTCAACTCTTTTCCAAAAAACCCGCCGCTGCTTGAATCAAAGATCGTGCCTGTGAGCGGAGATTTTGATACCATTGCATGCCTGCCAGACATCGGAGCGCCGGTTCCGGTGAGCGGGCCTGTCGAGAAGATAAGGATATTCTCAGGAGATAGGGGATCGATATCAGGATCGATCGCATCACAATACAATTTTACTCCGAGCCCCCTTCCTCCGATGAAGGAATGAAGCGCATCGATATCGCTCTCCCTCTCCCGGATCCTGCCCTCGGTCAGATCTATTGTTACGGTTCTGCCGGTCCAGCCATATGTGTGCATTATTAAAAAAAAATCAATAAGCAGACACGCCGTGAAGTGAAGATAGGCGCTGGATGCGCCTCAGCATATTGGGATGCGTGCTCCAGAGTTCCAGGATCCTGTCGGTGGTGCTTACTTTGATGGGTCTTGTCTGAAGCAGCATGAGCTCCCTGGCATCTATGGTGCCGCTCCTGTCAAGATCGATCTGGGATAATTCCTTTATCTCTGTTCCTGCGCGGGAAGGATCGCTGGCAAAGAACGCTTTCATACCTTCAATCTGTTTCAGCGAATCTTTCGGGATCCTGGCGCTGCCGTAGACAAGCTTGTACAGGGCGGATGCAAGATGCTGAGGACCATTTCCAAGTTTGACTGCTCCTTCATCTGCATAGTATTCCCTGATCCTTGAAACATACAGTACAAGAAGATTTGTCAACATGTAGATCACTAACGCAGCCACGCCAACAAGCACATAGTTTCCACGTTCTCTATCGCCTGAAAGCATGGTGCTCCATGCAATATACCAGCAGATCATCGGGATGACGCTGATCATCGTTATAACTGCCACATCCCTGTGCTTGAGGTGCGATATCTCATGTCCCAGCACTGCCCTGAGTTCTTTTTGATCAAGGAGGTTCATTATTCCTTCAGTGACGCAGACGCGTCCATCGCTTTCCCATCTCCCGAATGCAAAGGCATTGGGGATCGGAATTCTGGCAATACCCACTCTGGGTTTAGGGATCCCTGCATCTCTTGCGAGCTCTGCGACCATCCTGTGCAGCACAGGTGCTTCCTGCTCGCTCACGTACTTCACGCGCATTGACCATTCTACCATCGCAGGGCCGATCATGTACTGGAGGAGCAGAATGACAGCTGCAATAAGCCCGTAAATGAAGAATCCTGTTATTCCGATTCGACTTGCTGCAAATATCACGAATGCATATACTATCGCGAACATCAAAGCCATTATCAGATACAATCTAAGTTTAAGCCACATATTATTACCATCATTTATTATTCTTAAATAAATACTTTATCGACTTTATTTCGAGCAGAAGAAAGCGCTTCTCTTCCAGCGATGCTGGCAGCGAAGCTGTCAGCAAGTTCTTCAATTTCAGAGCTTTTATGAGAAGAGAAGGTCATTATGGCAAGCTGCTTCAGATACGGAGTCCTTGAATTATTGCGGATGTGCCATGCTTCATGCGCCAGAACTGCCTTCAGTTCATCATCATCAAGTACCTCCAGCAGCCCTATGGACACGAAGATGGATCTTCCTGCCGCAAAAGCCCTGGGCGCGGCTGAATCGTAATAATATACGGTCGCGCTTGCCAGCTGGTTCACGAATTTCTGGACCCACTCCATGATATTGCCTGCAGGTTTTGCATCAAGGCGCTTTATCATGAGCCTGTCATAGAACCTTACCACTCCGAATATCAAAATCCCTGTTATCCCGACATAGGCAAGATAAAGATAAAAGCTCAGCATCTCGCTGCATTTCATCGTATAAAAGGTTGCAGCGATCGCCAGCAATACAGCCACCTGGGCAGAAACGAATGTCTGAAGCCTTTGTTTTGGTCTTTTGATAATGAAACTTGCAGCAAGCAGAGCTATCGAGATGACAAAGAAAAGCGCAACTAAATGTGCGATGCTGGATGTTTCCAGACAGAAACCAAGGCAGTTTATTTCACCGAATATGATCATTTCTTATCACTGTATTTGGAAAAGTTCTCAAGCGCAACAGGGCCGAATGCGTCCACGAGGTTGTCCAGGATCTTCGTGGTGATCTCGTTTGCAACTTCTTCCTCAGAAGCTGCAGGTGAATATATGTATCGAACTCTGCCGCTGATGTTCTCCACACGCCTTGTTGCGTATCCTGCCTTTACAAGGCGGTCAAGGGTGCCTGCTATGCTTGTAAGCGGAATACTGGTCTTTTCTGTAAGCTCTGATGTCATCATCTCTCCTTCATTCCACAGAGCTCTGAGGATCTCTGCTTCGATAGGACTGAAGAACTTGGTTAAACCGTCTTTAGAAAGATTTATCTGATCCAGTTTTACCATGAGTTTACAATTAACGTAAATGATATTAAAGCTTGTGGGTGCTCTTTGAAAAAAACTATAGAGAGATTATTGCCTCATCGACCAAAACTTGCTATGATTGAGACCACAACAGAGATTTTGATTTCTGCAGGCGTAGATTCGGGCGTGCCCTATACAACAGACACATCTTGTTTCGGGTTTTACGCCTGTGTCTGCAACATGTTATCCTATCAGTCTTAATTTCTTGCCCCGTTGAATCCATTTCTGTAAATATGCTGCGAATGATGTTGATAAACCCAAAACTGAGTCCACGGTTGATTTTCTATTGATTAACTATCGTATTCTTTAAATAAAGCTACAGCGTATTCTTTTTTCATGAGCACAATGTTTCAACCCGATTTCAAGGAATGTCCTATATGTGGCGAAAAACTTGTAAAAAAATATAATACTCCTGAAAAAACAGTAATTACACTAAATGGAAAATTGATCTGTTGGGAAAGGGTTTTGAAATGTAGAAATAAGAACTGCAGAGGTAATTCGATGTCCTTTCATTCAGCAGAATTTAAAGGACTCACTCTGGAAGGTTTGACCTTCGGTATTGATGTGTTAGCACTTGAGGGAGCGCTTCGATTTGAAGATAATAAAACAATTGATGAGATATTAGCTGGTCTTTCTGAACATGGTATTCATACCAACGGAGCTACAGTATCAAAACATTTAGACAAATACCTTGCTCTGATTTCAGGATATCACAAAGAAAAAATAGAGGAAATTCGCCAGGGGTTGGCTAAACAAGGAGGATATGTACTGCAAATAGATGGAACAGTCTCAGTTAAAACAAAGACATTGTATATTTTTAGGGATAATATAAGCGGTACTGTATTATATGCAGCTCTGGCTGGAGACGAGAAAGATGATGTCAAACCACTGGTTCAATATGTATGCGATACCTTTGGAATACCGCTTGGAGTAATAAGCGATATGCAAGATGCAATTATTGGATCGGTAGCCGAGGCATTTCCTGGTGTACCCCATCAATATTGTCAGTATCATTTTTTAAAAAATGTGGGTAATGCTATTCTTAAGGAGAAGCATCAGCAGCTTGGAACGATGATCCGAAATAAGGAAGTTAAAAAAGAAATCGTGAAAGTACAAAAGGAAGTAGAAGTTAAAAAAAAGATGACAGGATAGCCGAAATAATCTTCCTCTTTTGCTGCATGCTTCTTAATGTTACCACAATGCAGGCACCTTTTGAGTTGTATTATGTTGAGCTATTCAAAAGATACTGGCAGGTAAGAAGGGGTATCAGAAAATGTATTAAAATGTGTGACGCTGACGCTGACTCTGAATATCTTGAAACTTTAGTAAAGTTAGATAGACTGCTGTCAGCAGTTGTAGCTGATAAATCTATTAAAATAATGGTCAAAAAACTGCAGCGTTACTACCATTTCTTTAATAGGTTGTGCGAAATATTTAGAGATGTTAAAGGCTCAGGGAAAGCTACTCGAGAACAGGTGGAAAAAAGAGCAAGAAGATTTCTTACCGAGATGAAAACAAGATCAAAAGCAGACGTCGAATTCAAGAAAATTGTTTCTCGTTTAGAAAAATACTGGGATGGACTTTTTTATACTTATGAGTTTGATTATATTCCGTCTACTAACAATGATTTAGAGGCATTTATTAAAGATTTTAAAAGGATATGGAAACGAATTACAGGATTTTACAATGTTAATAGATGGATCAGTTTTCATGGACCTTTTGCTGTTTATCTCATGAATTTTAAGAAAAATGAGGATGGTAAATCACCTGTTGAATTGCTTGGAATAGAAACTTTAGATTTTATTACACTGTCTAAGCAAGTATCTATCCAGACCTATAAAAACGAACAAATAAAACAAATTGAACTGAGGGAATCGTATAGACTACGGTTAAACATTAATCAAATCGGTTC
>JAPZAV010000088.1 GCA_027460465.1 Candidatus Methanoperedens sp.
CTTATAAAGGGTGACGAATTTTGTCAAAATCAGATGAAGCTAAAAGATCTATAAAGATAGAAAATGTTGTGGCGTCGACAGGAATCGGAACAAAACTTGACCTTAACAAGGTTATCAGTATTCTTGAAGGAGCTGATTATAATAAAGAGAGGTTTCCGGGGGTTGTGTACAGAACCGCCTCTCCAAAGACAGCAGCGCTTATCTTTGGAAGCGGTAAGATAGTATGCACAGGAGCAAAAAGCATTGATGATGTGAGCAGCGGTCTCACAAAGGTGTTCGAGAAATTAAAGTCAATGGGTGTCGATATCCCAACGAGACCGGATATCACGATACAGAACATCGTGGCTTCTGCGGATCTTGGGACAGTGCTGAACCTCAATGCGATCGCGATAGGGCTCGGGCTTGAGAATATCGAGTACGAACCTGAGCAGTTCCCGGGTCTTGTGTACAGGTTATCGAGCCCCAAAGTCGTTATGCTGCTGTTCGGCTCAGGAAAACTTGTGGTGACAGGTGGGAAGAAACCTGAGGATGCTGAGGCTGCTGTTGAGAAGATCGTGGAAGAGCTTGATGGACTGGGGCTGTTGTAGCCCTTTTTTTATTTTTGATCTGAGATAGTTAGGGTCGTATTGATATTAACAACTAACAATAATCTTGTATATCTTACAAAAATCCTTATTTTTATAATCTTTATAAGATATAACCATTAACTATTTAAGTAAACTATTCGATGGATCAATATTTGCCCTCGAGTTCGTATCAGTTCGTACGAGTTCGCTGTTTACATGGTTCTTTTCATACCAGGGCGCAAAGCCAAGCCTTAAATGTTTGCGCCCTTCGCGTTCTTTGCGGTGAGTTTAATTTGAGACGGAACAATCAGAGCTTAACAATGCCAGAAAAAGACAAAACCCAGGGATTCCTACAGAAACTCGCGCCCTGCATCGAGCGCGGAGAGCTTGAGGCATGCGTGGAAGAGGCGGCGCGGGTGGCGGGGGAGATGCGAGGAGGAGAAACTGATGGTTTGTCCTCATAAATTGGGATGAGTGTTAGAATGTCTGTCTCACCTTCAAAATTTATATAAAACTGTAAGAACATCAGGTAATTAAGATGAGCGAAATAATCATACAAGTTCCGAAAGAGATTCCAGTATCCAGTCTAAAAAGAAAAATCGATGAGTTGGTAAGAGAAGAGGAAATAAGATGGGTTTTATTTGAGAAATGCATAGAAGAGCTTTCATTGAGTGAAAAAGATTTGGAAGAGCTGGAAATAGCAAGAGAAGAGGTATGGAAAGAAACAAAGAAAAAATACGGCTTGTAGTTGATACCAATATTATACTGTCAGCTCTGCTAAAAGACAAAACCTTTACCGCAAAATTGCTGAATAACAAAACTGAGGAATTCCTGAAAGAACTTGCGCCCTGAATCGAGCGCGGAGAGCTTGAGGCAATTTGATGAAGCTAAAAGTCGACCAGAAGAAGCCTTTGAAAAATAGAATATCAACCCTATGACTCCCACCCTCCCCATCCTTGATAACCACATGCACCTCAACCCCAGGGGCAGGTGCCTGGATGCAGTGCGCGAGTTCGTGCGCGCAGGGGGAACGCATCTTGTCCTTGTCTCGCTTCCTCCCTGGTCGCTTGGCATTGAAGTGACTGAGCCCGGGGAATACAGGCAGGTTTTCGACAAAGTCCTGAAAATAGCCAGACAAGCTGAAGGAGAAAAGGTTAAGGTGTTCGCTGTCCTGGGCGTGCATCCTGCAGAGATCAGCAGGCTCAGTGAGCGCTTCGGACTTTTGCCTGCTGTTGAGATAATGAAAGGCGGGCTTGAGGTGGCATCAGAGTACGTTGAAAAAGGGCTTGCTGTGGGACTAAAGTCCGGACGTCCGCACTATGCAGTGGAAAAAAGCCTCTGGGACGCATCCAATGACATAATGCGCCATGCCTTTGAGCTTTCAAAAGATTCAGGCTGCGCTGTGCAGCTGCACACAGAGAGCGCAACAGAGGAGACGATTGCACAGATCGCTGATATTGCAAAGGATGCGGGTCTGTCACCTGAGAAGGTTGTCAAGCATTTTGCGCCTCCATTGGTCAGAGCATGTGAGAGGCTGGGCATTTTCCCGAGCGTACTGGCAGGTGAAGATGCGATCACGAAGGCTCTTTCTGAAGGCACGCGCTTTCTGATGGAGACCGATTATATAGATGACCCTGAGAGGCCCGGCTCAGTGCTCGGACCAAAAACAGTTCCAAAGAGGACAAAACAGATGATACCACAGTGGGGCGAGGAAGTGTTCTGGAAGATACACAAAGATAACCCTGAAAAAGTATATGGTGTGGAAATAGATGTTTAGTTTCGAAAATTTCTAAAAATCCAAAATAAACGCTCTGAGGAGAGTATCCTCAGAGGCATTATGGATATGCAACTTTATTCTGGAGGATATATTAAATTATTTAACCTGTTTTTCAGCAAAATCTCCTACTATTGGTAACTTGAACATCTCTCCCTGATAGGCTTTCAACATTAATACTATCCAGAGTATCAACTCCAGTATCCATATTAACGTTGATATCATTCCAAAGAACCACAGCATAGACCAGGACCAGATGGCAAGTGATCCAATTAAGTATCCAATTACCATCAGCGGCAGGAATGTTGCTATCGACTGCATGGCGTGAAATCTCACGAATTTGCTATCTTTTTCCAGTACAAAAAATACTATCCCTGTTATGAAGCCGAGAACATAGCACAATGCACCTTCTATGTTCTCATCCATTCCAAGTGATGTCTTTTTCTTTTCATCCATAACTTTTTTCCTCCTGTACTTCTTCGGTTATAAAGTATTAATAGTTTAAATATTTACTGACACTGGTAAATCTACATCTATATCTATCCCTTCGACTGATGTCAGCATCGCATATGACATGATCATGAAATCAAATCCATTTTTCCATCGCAAAATTAATAGCCACCTTCAGAGAATTAAACCCACTCGGTATGATGCGGGACTATCTAACACTGGACGACATTGACCTTAAGGGGAAGACCATTCTATGCAGACTCGATCTAAACTCGCCAATGGATCCAAAAGGGGTCATCCTTGACGATAGCAGATTCAAAAGCCACCTTATGACTCTCAGGGAGCTTGAGGATTCAAAGATCGTGATCATGTCGCATCAGAGCCGTCCAGGTAAAAGCGATTTCACCACAATGGAGCCTCATTCAAAGCTTTTATCAAAATTAATGCGCCGCACCATAGATTATATCGATGATATCTTCGGCTCCCATGCCATTGATTCTATCAGTAAGATGGGCAAAGGTGATATCATCCTGCTTGAGAATACCCGTTTTCATTCGGAGGAATCCCTTGAGCGCACTTCAAAAGAACATGCCATGACCCATATGGTAAGGTGCCTTGCGCATGTGTGCGATGTTTTCATGAACGATGCATTCTCTGTATCGCACAGATCGCATCTTTCAGTAACAGGCTTCACAGAAGTACTGCCGAGTATCGCAGGCAGGGTAATGGAAAAGGAGATCGATTCTCTTACCAGAGGACTATCATGCAGCGATCGTCCGTGCATATACGTTCTGGGCGGGGCAAAAGTAGATGACTCGATCAAGGTCACAAAGAACGTGCTTGAGCGGGGGTGTGCTGACAGGGTTCTGGTCACAGGTGTGGTTGCCAACGTTTTTCTCGCAGCTTCAGGCATGAAGATAGGCAGCACCAACATGAGCTTTATTGAGAAACAGGGCTATCTGCCGCAGATAGAGATTGCCCATGATCTGCTTGGTCGTTTCAAGGAAAATATCGCGTTGCCTGTTGATGTGGCTTTGAACAACAATGATGAGCGGATGGAAGAAAAGGTCATCAGATTGAACTCAGACCTGCCGATCCACGACATCGGTATCGAGACCATGGTCAGATTCTCAAAGGAAATCAGCAGTTCCAGGACAGTTATAATGAACGGACCCGCAGGTGTGTTTGAAAAAGAAGCGTTTGCCCTGGGTACATACGAACTCATAAAGGCTGGGACAAAGTCAGGGTTCTCGGTCATAGGAGGGGGGCATATTGCAGCAGCTGCCGAGCAGCTGGGTATTTCAAATAAATTCTCACACGTGAGCACAGGAGGCGGTGCCTGCATAGATTTCCTTGCCGGCGAGAAACTGCCGGGTATAGAGGCATTAAAGGATGCCGCGCGCAGATACAGAAAAAAATAGTACCGGTTTTGATTTTACCGGTAATATGACAGCACTCATCAAGGATATAGTTGAAACCCATCCTTCATTCAATCATATCGTTCTTAATAAAATCCTTGTGGCGATCTCACCCTCTAACGGCAGCAGAAACGGCATAGTCGCGAAACTCAGACCTATGAGGTTTGAAGGAGGCTCAAGAACCAGGGTATTCCAGGGGTTTCAGTACAAAGCGCCTGAGATAAATTTCGGGAAAAACAGCATTCTGTATATTGTATACTTCCACTTACCACGTTTCCTTAATCATGGAAATTTCGAGAACAGACTTGCCACCGTGCTTCATGAACTGTACCATATTTCCCCTTCGTTCAATGGAGATGTGAGACGTTTTTCCGGCAGGAACTATGCCCATGGAAGCTCGCGTAAGAAATATGATGAATTAATAAATATATATACTAATGAATATCTCAACAAAACACTCCATCCTGAATTGAGTGCTTTTTTAAGATACAAATACACGGAGCTGAAGCGAAGATATGGTGCGATCCATGGCGACATGATCCGCATCCCTCGTTCAAAGCCTGCATATATGCCTAGGCGATATCCTTGGTCGTATCGATCTGTATACCCTCTCCGACCCTGAACTTCATCATCTCGGTGGTTGGGACCCTGCCTCTTAGCTTTGGTATCGAGAGCCTGCTCGATATCTTCTCCGAACTCTTCTCAATTTCAACCTCAAAAATAACATCGCATGCCTTCAAGATCTCATTTTCAAGGTTCTTTTCATGCGTATCCTTGAGGCCGTATAAGAACGTGAGGCAATTCAGGTTTTTGGTGGACTCGTATATCACATTCATGAGACGCTTGATCACACCCCGATTGACGCTGAGGTTCAGGTAGAATGAGAAGGAGTCAAAGATCAGGTTTATATCAGCACCTGCTTCTCCCCCTTCTGCTATTATTTTTTTCAGGTTGGATTCCGTGAACTCCACGATCTTGGCATCAGCGAACTCGTTGCCCACATTGTCAACCATTTCTCCCTGAGCTGTGATATAGTAGGCGCTGTATATGTCCACGAACATGATGTTATTTATCTTGAAGCCATAATTCTGGATATCGCGTATTATATGCCTGGGATGCCTCTCGTTCGAGAAATAATATGTCTTGCGCGCCTGTGTGAACTGGTATAAGAATACCTCTGCCATGGATTTGGGGTCTGCGTACAGATACACAACAGATCCAGAAGGCAGTCCGCCGCCAAGGGATCGGTCAAGGATGGTTATGGCAGTGTTGCGATTTACCTGCTCCCTGGCATTCTGCACAGCCGTCTCTGCAGACGCCTTTGGCATCTCTTTCACCACTGCCTGCACAGAAGCGGCTGTTTTTTCGTTTGGCATTTTTCTTCCTTTTTATATGATATTTTATCCTTACTTAATAAATCTGATCATGGTAATGATGTGATCCGGAACATGTCAATAAGAACTTTGATGAATACTGGCTTGCATCAGCAAAAGCTTTCTTTATTTCCTTGACCGGTTCAAAGTATCGCTGCAGAGCTCTTTCCCGCGTTTTGAGGTGCTATTATCGGGTCTTAATTCCAGGGCTGATTCGTAGCACTGCATTGCCTCGTTAATCTGTCCTTTTTTATAAAGTGCGCTCCCTTTATTGTTCAAAACCACATGATCACCCGAATTAATTTCAAGCGCTTTATCATAGCAGGATATGGTTTCATCGATCCTGCCCAGTTTGCTCAGGGCAAGACCTTTATTGTTCCAGGCTGTACTGTTCCTGGGATCTATCTCCAGCGACCTGTTGAAATATCCGATCGCTTCCTCATACTTGCCAGATGAATACATAGTGTTTCCCAGTACCAGAAATTCCTCTGGTTTATGACCCTTTTCCTGCTGATTCGATCCGGATGAAGTTTCCCGGGAACCTTGCATAATGCTCACCTTTTCTGATGCCTGAGTTCCGGTAAGATCCAGTTTCCAGTCAAACTGCGCTTCTTTTTCCTCCTTTGGCGTGTCTGTCGCAAATTTCTGTAAATCTATCTTTTCCTGCGCCTCTTTCATTTTCGCAATTGCAAACCCATTATTGCTCCAGATCTTTTCATTCTTTGGGTTTATTTAAAGCGCTTTATCATACGATTCGATGGCTTCAACAAAACGATCGAGCATTACAAGGGTCATTCCCCTGTTGTTCCATGCAGTTTCGTCCTT
>JAPZAV010000089.1 GCA_027460465.1 Candidatus Methanoperedens sp.
TATTCACGATTCTGCCGAACTTCCTCTCCAGCATGCCGTCTATAACAGATTTAGTACAGTAGAACGCACCATCCAGATTCACAGATAAGACTTCTGTCCACATGTTTGGAGTCATTTTTGCAAAAGATTTATCCCTGACTATGCCAGCATTATTAACAAGTATATCTATTCTGCCAAATTGCTTGACCACTTCGTCCCGCATCCTGTTTACCTGCTCAATATCATTGACGCTTGCCTGGCATATGATAGAATGCTTACCCATAGAATCTATTAACTCTGATACTTCCTTTGCGTGCTCCTTTGTTTCCATCTGGTCTATCATAAGGGATAATTTATCAAATTCGTCTATCATGCCCATCTGGTCTATTAGCTTCGATACCTTCTCAGCATGCTCTTTTGTATATTGATAGTTAATAGCAACATCAGCACCATCTTCAGCCAGCCTCAAAGCAATCGCACTCCCTATTCCTCTTGAGCCCCCGGTGACTAAGGCGACTTTACCTTCCAATCTCTCTCCCTTTACCATATTATCTACCTCTTTACCACCATGGCTATACCCTGACCTCCCCCAATACAGAGGGTTGCAAGTCCGTATGTGCCTTTCCTTCTTGTTAATTCATTCAGAAGCGTGACCAGTATCCTTGCACCGCTTGCTCCTATGGGATGCCCGAGGGCTATAGCGCCGCCGTTAACATTAACCCTGTCAGGATTCAAGCCCAGTTCTCCGCTAACTGCTATGCTCTGTGATGCAAAGGCTTCATTGAGTTCTATCACGTCCAGTTTGCCAGTGGCAATGTCGGCACGCTCTATGGCTTTTCTGGTTGCACAAACAGGGCCCATGCCCATTGTTTCAGGAGGGACGCCGCAGAACCCATAGCTTTTGATGGTCGCTAATGGCGTAAGCCCTTTTTCTTTCGCCTTTTCTTCGGACATAAGAAGAACACAAGCTGCTCCATCGTTTATACCTGATGCGTTGCCCGCAGTTACTGTTCCGTCCTTTTTAAATGCTGGTTTCAGTTTTGCAAGGTTCTCTTTTGTTGTGCCGAACCTTGGAAACTCATCTGTATCAAAGAGCACGGGTTCGCCTTTTGGCTGGGGGATTGCTATTGGAACAATCTCTTCTTTGAACTTACCTGCCTTGATTGCAGCTTCTGCTTTATTCTGGCTGTTTGCCGAGAATTCATCCTGATCTTGCCGTGTAACACCGTATTTTTCTGCTACGTTCTCTGCTGTAATTCCCATGTGGTAATTTCCGAAAACATCCCATAGCCCGTCATATATCATCAAATCCACAACTTCGTCGTTGCCCATCTTTGCACCCCAGCGGTTTTTTTTCAGGGCATATGGAGCCATGGACATGGACTCCATGCCGCCTGCCAGCACAACATCCGCATCGCCAAGCATGATGGATTGTGCACCCAGAACAACCGATTTTAAACCTGAACCGCATACCTTGTTCACACAAAAAGAAGGTACTTCTTTTGGGATCCCCGCTCCAATTGCAGCCTGCCTTGCCACATTCTGGCCGTGACCTGCTGAAAGAACATTTCCCATGACGACTTCTTCAACCTCACTTTGTTCAATATTTGCCCTTTTCAGAGCATCTTTCAATACCACAGAACCAAGCTGTCCAGGGCTAAAATCCTTCAGACTTCCCCCGAATTTCCCAACTGCAGTTCTTGTTGCTGATACAATAACTACGTTATTCATTCTTTTCACCTATTTAATATTTAAGTTTACTATATTATATCATAAAAATTATATTATTAGTCCGCCATCCACGCAAAGCACCGCACCATTCACAAACTTTGCCTCATCTGAAGCAAGATATAAATATGCGTGTGCAACATCCCCGGGTTCACCAAGCCTGCGCAATGGAGTTTTTTCTCTCATCATTTCAAGGATTTTTTCAGGCACATTTGAGGTCATTGGAGTCATTATAAATCCAGGTGCTACTGCATTGACCCTTATCCCCTTTTTACCAAGTTCTTTTGCCAGAGTCTTTGTCATTCCAATTAAACCTGCTTTAGCAGCAGCATAATTGACCTGACCGACATTGCCATTCAATCCTACAATAGAAGAGGTATTAATGATTACACCATTTCCCTGATTGATCATGATTTCAACCACAGCCTGGATGCAATTAAAAACTCCTTTAAGATCGACGTTAATAACCCTATCCCACTGTTCCTCTGTCATTTTTAATACGAGGGCATCCTGGATAATACCAGCATTATTGATCAGCACGTCAATTTTACCATATTTTTCTATAGCATCTTTAACAACCTGTTTTATTTCTACCCTGTTGGATACGTCCAATTTGGCAAAATATCCATCGCCTCCATTTTTCTTAATCTCTGTTGCTGTTTCTTCACCGTCCTTTTCATTTACATCGGCAACAACGACTTTAGCTCCTTCTTGTCCAAATAGAAGCGCAGTCTCTCTACCAATACCGCTTCCTGCTCCAGTAATAATTGCAACCTTATTTTCAAGTCTCATTTTATGTTCACCTTTGATTTGCGATTTTTTCTTTTTTGTTCATGCGTCTTTTTCTTAGCTAAGTCAGGCTTCTTTTCGTTGGTTCCATCCACATGAGACCTGGGTTTTAACCACTCTGCGATCCTGGGACAGACCTCTTTCTGGGATTTGGAGCCCACAAAGATACCTATGTGTCCGGTCGGGAAAACCAGAGTTTCTTTATCCGAACTTGATACCGCCTCGGTTAGGGGTTTACTTGCATCGTTAGGAACGAGGTGGTCGAATTCTGCCATGACATTAAGCAGAGGCATGTTTATATTTTTCAAATTGATCTTCTTACCATTGAGTTTTAACTCATTTTTGATGAGAAGATTCTTCTGGTAGCAGTCTTTCATGAACTGCCTGAAGGTTTCCCCCGCCTGGTCGGGACTGTCGAAAATCCATTTCTCCATTCTAAGGAAATTCTTGATAGTCTCTTCATTTCGAATTGAGCAAGCTGTATCATTCGGTTCGCATTCGATTCGATCAAAAAGACCTACATACTTGTCGATCATGAGCCTGAAGGGGTCTGTGAGCAGGAATCCAGCATTCAAGAAATCCCCGGGCACTATCCCGTAGTAGTCCACGATTTTATCCACGTCTAAGCTTTTTGCCCATAGATGAAGAAGTCCTTTATCAGTATCAAAATCCACAGGAGCCACTAAAGTAACCAGGTTTTTTACCTTTTCAGGATGCAGTGCAGCATACATTATAGAAAAAGTTCCTCCCTGGCATACCCCCAGAAGAGTGATCTTATCCAATCTGGACCGCTCTCTAATTTTATCCACAGCATTATTTATGTAACCGTTCACATAGTCGTCCAGGGTAAGGTATCTGTCCACACCTGAGGGATATCCCCAATCAATGACATATACATCAAAACCTTCATCCAAAAGCTTCTTTATCATACTTTTGTCAGGTTGTAGATCCAGAATGTAGTACCGGTTCACAAGCGCATACACTATTAGTATTGGAACCGGATGTGGTTTTTCCACCGTTGGGATATAATGGATGAGTTTCATCTTATCTTCTTGAAATATAATCTCTGAAGGCGTTTTTCCAACCGAAAAATCCGGCGGGTTCAGGAATATTTCCATTCCATGTCTGAATTTCTCTTGATCATCTATTAAATTAAGCCCGTTCATGGCATCTCCTTATCCAAATCCCTATTTTTTCTCTTTCAGTTCTTTGATCTGGCTGGTTAGCTCTTTCACTGTTTTCTTAAGAGAATACAACTCTTTGTTGATCTCGTCGATTTCTGTCTTTGTAGGGAGATTCATGGATTTCAGATAATTCTCTTCAAGCATTTCCCTGTTGTATTTTTGAAAATCCATTAAATATGAATTCAATTTCCCCATATCCGACGCAAAGTGACCTGATTTCAGGAAGTCCTTGAAGGTCTCGCTATACGTCTCTATCCAGATCTTGTAAAAATCTTTACATTTCTCGGGACTGATTTCCCCTTCCATATCGGTTGCTGTCTTTTCATGCACTTTGCGCATTGCTTCCATGAAAACACTTTGTAAATTGGAACTGGTATCCATCCCTGCTGCAAAAAGGTTAGCAAAGGTAGAGAAACCCTTCATCATTTTATCAGATTTCTCACGTGTTGGACCCAGGGCAGGCATCTCTACGAGTCTGCCTGTGGTGGCGTTGTATACCTTTAACCACATGTCAAAAAATTCCTGGGTGGATTCAAAACTGGATTTTTCCATATTTAACCTGTCTGGATCTCTCATTTTTTATTCTTTCCCGGATATGCGGAGGCCGAACCAAAATCAGATTTTACCCACATCTTTGACATCTTGGTAAATGTGTCTGCGTACATCTTAGCCATGACCTTTACAGGCTCCATGACCTCTTTCATGGGGCCTCCCACTGTCGGCATGTCCTCAAAAAAGCTATCAAAAGCCTTTTCATACATCTTTACCCACAGATTATAGAATTCTTTATACGCCTCTGGATCAGAGATTTGTTTCGACATCTCTTTAGCCTTTTCCGACATTTTTTCAAGTGCAGCTATCCAGGACTTGTACATGCTCACATAAATATTGGTGCTCTGAACAAAATGCTCAAACATTTCCTTGGAAGGTTCCATGGACTGGATATGCTTTCCATAGATTTCCTGATATGTATCCATCCATAAGGTATAAAATTCCTTATAGGCTTCCGGGCCTGCATCTCCCCGAGAGAGCTCTGCCATTTTTCCGGAAAGTTTCAGCATGGATTCATTCAATGGCCCGCAAAGCTGTGCGTATGATTTCTTCCATAGTTTTGACATCTGCAAAAAGCTCCCTGAGTAGATATCTGGTATTCCCATGTAATTCCCAAATATCTCTTTTGTGTTTTCTTTAGCCCACAGTTCTAAAAACTCATTGAATATTTTTTCATAAGACTTCATCCACATATCATATACTTCTTTATATTTTGCATGATCTGGTTCGCCCTGGAGAATCTCTTTTGTCTTCCTGGAATTCTCTTCCAACTCGGAAGTCCACGACTTGTAAAGTTTATTGGATTCCTCTGCGCTTGATATAAATTTTTCAAGTGTCTCTTTATTGGATTTCAATGTTGGGATCGGATAAAATTTACCAAAGGATTTCTGGTATGTTTTAATCCATTCATCATAGAATTCCCTGTATTTCTGTGGTGTCGCTTCTTTTGAGAGAGAAGCCGTCTTCTCAAACATCTCTCCAGTTGATTCGATCCAGGGCTTGTATAGTTTCAAGTAGGAATCCTCCCACATTTTTGAAACTGCTGTATAACTGTCAGCCCATGTCTTGAAAATCTTCTCTTCGTTCAAGTCTTTTTTTTCTTCAGTTTTTTTGACCATGAGATCTCACTTTCCCAGCATTTCTTCTAAAATTTCGTCCGCATTCAGCAGGTATCGTTCTCTCTCTAAATATATCTCGCCAGGCGTATCTTCATATACTTCCATTTCTTGGGGGATATTGGAATATTTATAATTCCCATTTCTTACAATGTCAAACGAGCCTTCGCTGCCAATTTCCTGGACTACGCCGCCCAGAATATTGGTTGAGTTCATTTTTTCAAAATCCATATGATTCATATCCTTTTTCTAAATTTTTCGGATTTCCAATCTTAAACCGCACTTGTGGAGGTTTGATACGATTTCATCCAGATTTTGGATATGCTGGTAAATGTATCTGCATATAATTTGGCTGCATTCTTCACAGGCTCCAGAATCTCTTTAAACGGGCTGATTGTTGGAGTGTTCTCAAAGAAGTTATCAAATGCTTTTTCATAGGTTTTTGCCCAGAGATTATAAAATTCTTTATATGCCTCAGGATCAGCATTTTGTTTTGATAGTTCCTTAGCCTTCTGCGATAGTTTTTCAAGTGCTGCTATCCAGGACCTGGTAAGGTTCAGATTAACATTTGCACTCCGGACGAAACTCTCAAATACTTCCTTTGAAGACTTTGTTGACTGGATATCTAATAACTTGCCATAGGTCTCCTGATAAGTATTCAGCCATATGGTATAAAATTCCTTATAGGCTTCGGGTCTGGCATCTCCCCTGGAAATTTCTGCAGATTTTTCAGAAAGTTTCATCATGGATTCAATCCATGGACCGTAAAGCTTCGTGTAAGAATCTTTCCATAGTTTTGATATCTGTTCAATGGTATCTGAATAAATATCTGGTGTGCCTGTGAGGTTCTCGAAAATCTCTTTTATATTTTGCCTGAATGGCAGTGTAAGAAGCTCGTCGAATATTTTTCCATATGACTTCATCCACATATCATATACTTCTTTATATTTCTCAGAATTTGGTTCTCCCTGGAGTACCTCACGGGT
>JAPZAV010000090.1 GCA_027460465.1 Candidatus Methanoperedens sp.
GGGAAACGTTCGTCCATGCATATCCAGAAAAATTCCCTGCATTCGTGGTATTTACGCCACTATTTGCAGGAATTCCCCACGTGCCGCTGCTCTTATTGTAATATGAGATCCTGAGAGAATTTTCATCAAGACCTGATGCTCTCAATTCTTCTTCTGTGTAGTATATCTTGATGTTCATCCAGTTGAGATAATTATTAATATTTGAATCTGTAGTTAAAAAAACGAATTTTTTTAATGGGATTGAGCCAGTAGATTGACTTATCTCAGGAGGGAGGTCGTTGCTCATTGCTATCTTAATAAGTCCAGTACCGCTTATGGAAGTAACGAACTCAAGGGTCGTATTTGCCTCTTTCAAGGCATTTATTTCTGTAACACGATCTTTAACTATGCTTACTGAACCATCTAAATATGGTTTCATTGTCGTTACGAACCACGTTTTTATTGTGTTATTGGTATTACCTGCGCGGTCACCTGCAGAAATAGTGACACCATACCTGCCGTAATAAGAAGTATTGCTAGAATCGCAGCTGTATGTTCCATCTCCAGCCATCTCGCATTTACTCGTTTTACCATCTGGAGACTCGACAAGAGCAAAGATATTTGAGGCGTCACGATTTATATCCCTCACCCTTGCTGTAATAACCACTTTTTTGTTTATTTCCTGCATGGATGGAATCGTTTCGAGCCCGGTTACTTCTGGCCTAGTCGTATCAAGGATAATATCATCAGAAGACCCTAATCCTTGATCTTGTTTATTATTACTTACTCTAAAATATACTGTTTTTTTGCCATCTACACCGCTAAGAGTCCATGATTTATTTGAGTCAAAAGGCTCCCAGTCCGTCCAGTTTTCGTTATCATTTCTAAAACTCATCCAGTCCGCAGATGAGGTCAGGCGCAGGGTCACTTTGTAGGAATTTGTATATTCAGCGCCGTCATTGATCTTGATGGTTATAAGTTTCGTATTTAAAGTCACGGTAACTGATTCTGCTTTGGGATTCTTGGCTACATCAACTGCCTGTGCATAGATAGTGTTTGAACCTTCTTTAAGTGTTACTGATGCACTCCATAAGGTAGTTCCAGAAGCTGTTGTCCAGTTTTCATCTCCAACTTTTACTTCCACTCTATCAAGACCGGTTTCATCTGAAGCTGTACCGCTTACGGTAACAACAGGATTTGTGAGTATATCACCATTTTTCGGAGTTGTGATGGCGATGGTTGGAGCCTTTGTATCCAGGGTAACACTCACCGATTTTTCTGCAGTATTCCCAGCCCCATCGGTCACATTTGCGAAAATCGTATTTGTCCCTTCCAAAAGTGTTACCGAAGCATTCCATTCATATGTTCCATCTGCTTGCCATTCTCCAGTACCAACTCTCACTTTCACTGTACTCAGATTATCACCTGAAGCTGTCCCTGAGACTGTTATTCCAGATATATTTGTTTTAAGACCATCTGTCGGGGACGTGATGATGATGTCTGGAAGTGCACTGGCATCACTCACTGAATTCTGAATCAAAAGCTCATCTGCTGCCGAAATAGACACCAGTAAGAATGCGGCCGCCGCTATTTCAACCATAATTCTGAGAGCCTGTTTTCGTTGATTTCCCGATCCCATTTTACTCACTTAAACCTTAATGTTGTAAATTATCTGCTACTATATAATATTACTGACCAATTCTTTGATATCTCTATTTAAAGCCTATGTTTTATATTTCTGGAAACCAATCCTGGTTATTATGGTAACGATCAGCGCAAGGAAAAGACTTGAGTCCATAGAACGCGATGTTCTCACTTCCATGTTCGTAGGGGTACTGTCCAAGGACGATACATGGATCAAGAATACCATTGAAAAAACTCTCCCATCGCTTGAGACCCGCGCTCTTCGCCTTGCAGAGGAATGCAAGAAAAGCGGAGAATGCGAACAGGATGACCCTCTATGCGATGAATCCAGGATAAAGACATTGTTCAAAGAGACCCGTGAAAAGCTTGAAAAAGAACATCTCACCAGGGAAGCGCGCACAAGGTTCCACCACTGAGTTGCCCGCTAACTATTTATTTTGATGTCACGATTACTCACCCATGCAAAATTCCAGGGAAAGATTTGAAGAAGAATACGCTCTGTGGATAAGATCAGCTGCAAAAGACATCGCTTTCACATACAACCAGCTGAATCCAGGCGAGTCAAAGAAAATAATCGAGCAGAGCGAAAAGTATCTGAAAGAGCCTGAATCTGTCTATGGAAGAGAGGGTCTTGATGCGATCAAAAGGCTTGTTCCAGACAACATCCTGCTGCTTTCCACAGACGCCGTTGTCTTCTCGCAGAGCATCTTTGTCCGGATGCCCTCGATTTTCGATTATGCTGTTGCGCTCAACAGGCGGTATTATCTCGGTTCCTGGTATTCGATAATAACTTTCAACAGGACGTATCTGCAGGAAGCCAGCGAGGTCATGCTGAGATATACACTGGAACATGAGCTTTTGCAGAAAGAAATATTTGAGGAAAACCTTGAGAAAGAAGGGGCAAAGAGATTCACGCCTGAAGAAAAGAAAAAAATCAGCAATGAAACTCTAAAGAAAGCGATTGAAAAGAGCGGGATCACGAAAGATGATCTGATAAAGGAGAATAAGCTCATGCTCAGGATCTCCTACAATTCTCCGCTCATCCCGAAACCTTTTGCCGAGACTGCGCTTTACATGTATGTTGAAAAAAACCTTGACGACATAAGAACTTATGCCGAAGCAAGCAAAAGCGCAAAGGAAGATGAACTTGGGAAAAAGCTGAACTCTGATTTCAAGGGATGGATTGATTTTTCAATGAACGCCTATGATATATTCCTGTCTGACGTTAAAAAGGAATTGAACTACGCAGACTATGGTTACGCATGAAGATCATTGCAATATCTGATACGCATATAAAATCCGGCTCTATACAGGAGAACCTTCCTGCCGAGCTTCAGGTACTGCTCAAAGATGCGGATATTATAATCCATGCCGGAGATTTTGTAACAGAGAACGTTTTTGATGAGCTTTCAGAACTTTCCAGGCTTGAGGCTGTACATGGAAATCTGGATGATCAGGTATTGAGAGAACTGCTTCCTGAGCGCAAAGTCATAGAGGTCGAGGGCATGAGTATCGGGATAATCCATGAGGCTTCGCTCTCTATTCAGGATACTGCGGGAGCATGGTACATGGCAAAGGAGATGGGGGTGGATGTACTCGTTTTCGGTCATGTCCATAAACCTGTGATCGAAAAATCCCAGGTCCTCCTTATATGCCCGGGAAGCCCTACTGTCCCGAGATTATCAGAGCCCAGCGCCGTAGAGATGAACATCCAGGATGGAAAGATCTCAGGTAAGATCATCACACTTGAGGGAACAAGATGCAGCGCCCTGGAAAAAATGCGAATATTCGGTGAATGAACAGTGCTTAGGACTCTTCAGGAAGTATTTTATATCATTGATACGTCAAGAGCCGAAAAGGAAAGGAATATCATGAGTATCCAGAAAGGAGATTTTATTAAAGTCTCATACGCAGGGAAAAATGACGATCGTGTTTTTGATACAACAGATGAAGAAGTGGCAAAAGCCAGCGGCATATATAATGAAAAAGGCAAATACGGCGGAGATGTGATCATCGTCGGGGCAGGACATGCAGTTGAGGGACTGGACGAGGATTTCATAGGCAAGGAAGTCGGATACAAGGGAAGTGTGACCATTCCCCCTGAAAAAGCATTCGGGAAAAGGAACCCTGAACTCATAGAGACCATACCGATCAACAAGTTTGAAGAAAGACCGCAGGTAGGGATGCAGGTGCAGGTGGAAGGTCGTTCCGGGATTGTGATCAGGGTAATTGGAAGGATGGTGCAGGTGGATTTCAACAGGTTCCTTGCAGGGCAGACCGTGATATATGACTATGAAATAAAAGAGAAAATAGAAGACATAGAAGCAAAAGTAAAAGGTCTTGTTGGGCTTTACATAGGAAAGGATTTTTCAGTCCAGATAACGGACGGAAGTGCCACAGTCGAGATCGATCCTGAGCTGACATATAATCAGCGATGGCTGATCTCCAAGAAACAGATCGCAAGAGAGATCATGGGCAACACAGAGATCAAAGAGGTAATCTACCTCGAGAGATACGGCAGTGAGATGCTGACACCGAAAACCGAGAATTGATTGAGCTTTTTCAATATCTGAAGTATTGTTGATGCCCTGCTCGATTTTTTCCAAGCTTAATCCTACTCCGTGGTCTATTATATAACATCACAAAAATAATAATGTATGTCATGCGATATTGCAGCAACGATTTGCTTTAGATGAGCGAAAGCATGATACAAACCTTAAAGTCGGAGACATTGTAAAATACGCTGATATGGAAGATGGGATCAAAATTATACCTTCTGAGCTTACAAGCATCCCCCCCAAAATAAAAGAGATGTGGGACAAAGCTGATGAGAAAAAAATCAGCATGAAAGAAATAGTGGAGAAGGTAAGGAAAGTGCGCCCTCAACTGTATAATGAAGAATACAGAGATTAAATTTTTCATAGATACCACTGCTGCTGTTTCTGCACTAACAGGCAGAAATAAGGAGGCATGGATACTGCTTGAAAGCGGCAAAAAAGGATTGGTCTCACTTCTTGTAAATGAAGCTTTAAGAAGGTTAAGTATCTGATTATTGTCTTGTTATGGAAGGTTGGGGGCGTGAGGAAAGAGACGTGAATCCCGGACATTTTGTCGCCTGCAATGCTATGCTTGCTGGTGAACAGCATCACGATAATGCAGGCAGGAGAAGGAAGCTGTCAGATGTAGCACCTATGCTATAGTTTCATGCGTTTCTTTATTTCCCTGAGAGCTGTTGCTCCGTCTTTTTTCTCCCAGGCGCGCCTTACCTGCTTGCTGCCAAGAACAGAGGAGATCTTTTTGATCCTCTCTTCAACTGATGCTCGAAGTTCGGGATCGATCACAGGCTTGATATGCAGGGGTTCGCTCTTCTTTTCTGCCCTGTCCATGTTCAGGGTACGCGAGACCTCTGGTCTTTCCCGTTCCATGGTTGTGAGGCAGGATATCGCTTTCTCCCAGTCCACTGCCCATGGCGTATCTTCCACCGGCGTATGTCTTGTCCCCGTTCTTTTCACAGCGATAGCTTTTACATGGCATGCCTTCTCGCATGCTCCGCAGTATGTGCAGAAATCCCTGACCACGTCGATCTTCTGATCCCCGGGGATGATCCATGCCCTGGAAGGGCAGACATTGAAGCATCCATGGCAACCCACAGGATCACAGCCTTTGAGCTTCATATCCACGAGTGTGATCTCGCCCTCAAAAGGCTTTGTCACACTGGCAGCATCATAAGGACAGACAGCTTCGCACCATCCGCACCTTGTGCACTTATCATCATCCACCTTTATACTCCCTGTGATCTTCGGAGCCTTTGCTCTTATCTCCTCTTCATCGAAATCGCCTCTGACCTTTATCGCATCATCCGGACAGAACGGGACGCAGAGACCGCAGTAATCGCATTTCTCACGGTCGATCAAAAGGTCTGAAAAAGGAAGAAGATCATCAGCAGCCGCTTTCTTTTCCACAAGCACGAATGCGGGGCAGAACTCTGCGCAGAGACCGCATAAGGTACATTTATCCATGTCCACTTCGATCTCTCCTTTCTTTCCTGACACGAAGGGTGCTATTGCCTCTTTTTTCGGGAACGTGAGTTCTACCTCTATTGCCTCTTCAGGGCATGACTTTTTGCATAGCAGGCACGGCAGGCATTTTTCATTGAAAACAACCCCGGAATCAAGATGCGGGAACTGTGACAGCTCAATAATATCTTTATCGTTCACCGTCATCCTTAAAGCCTTTACAGGGCAGAAAGAGGCGCACATTCCGCAAAAGGAGCATTTCGTATGATCCACGATCACGGGCGGTGCATCCAGTCCTGTGGCGATCTCGATCAGCGGACCGGCTTCTATCGCTTTTCTGGGGCAGATCTCGATACATATACCGCAGCCGTTGCAGCGTTTGTAGTCATAATCCAGCACCTTCTTCGATTTCGAAGTCTTCTGGGTGAAGAGGAAGTGTGTGCCATCCACCTCGCTGTCCACTGTCACTTCCAGTTTTTCTTCGCTCATTTCCATCACTTAAGTTCGCTGCCTGCAGGTCCTATCTCTTTCAATTGCTCTACAAAGTCCCTCACTATTCCTGCGAACTTTACACCCTCGCTTGCAGCAAGCCACTCCACACGCAGCCTGCGCTCATCGAATCCAAGATCGACGAGCAGCCTGGAAAGCACGTTCATCCTCTGCAGCGCGCAGTAGTTGCCAATGGTATAATGGCATTCACCAAGCCTGCATCCAGCCACAAGCACCCCATCTGCACCGCGCCTGAGCGCTTCCAGCACAAAGCCGGGAGAAACCCTGCCAACGCACAGCACCCTGATGTTCCTGATGTTCGTGGGATATTCAAGGCGCATCGAACCCGCGATATCAGCTGCAGCATAGCTGCACCAGTGGCACAGGAACCCGATCACAAGAGGCGATTCGCTGATCTCGCGGGTGGCTTCCTGTATCTCTGCCATGATCACATCATCAGTGTAATTTTTGATCTGAACAGCGCCATTAGGGCACGCCGCGCTGCAGGCACCGCATCCGCGGCATGCAACTTCGTCAACACATGCCTTACCTCCTGTTACCTTGATCCGATTGAGTTCGCATACTTCTTCGCAGATCCTGCAGCCTTCGCAGAGTTCTGGAAGAACATAGGCGCTCATGGGTTCGATCTCTATGCTGCCCTTATGGAGCAGACCTTCAGCTTTCGCTGCTGCAGCGGTTCCCTGTTCGATGGATACCTGGATCTCTTTAGGACCAGAAGCGCATCCTGCAAGAAACACACCTTTGGTGTGCGTGTGCACAGGTCTCATCTTGGGGTGAGCGCTCTGGAAGAACCTGTCTGGACGCGTGGAGAGGTTCAGCATCTTCCCCAGCTCCTGCACATCCCTGTTCGCTTCCATGCCCACGGCGAGCACCACAAGATCGCATGCCTCATGGCAGGTCTCGCCTGAAAGAGTATCTTCATAATGAATGAGCGTATTGCCTTCTGACTCTTCCACTTCAGCCACACGCCCGCGCACGAATGAGACCCCGATCTCCTGGGCACGTCTGTAATATTCTTCGTACATCTCACCGCCTGCCCTGATATCGATATAATGTATCGAGACCTTTGCATCAGGATACTTCTCTGCTATCTTCACTGCGTTCTTTATTGATGCCATGCAGCAAACCTTAGAGCAGTAGGGGTTTCCGACCTGTTCGTCCCTTGAACCCACGCACAGGATGAAAGCCACGCTTTTCACGTCCGCCTTCGTGGATGGCGAGACCACCCTTCCGTGGGTTGGACCGGCTGCGCTCAGCATCCTCTCAAGCTCAAGGCTGGTTATTACATTCTTATATCGACCGTACCCGTACTCTTCCTTTCTGGCGGCATCAAAAGGCTGGTATCCGGTTGCAACTATTACAGCACCAGCGCTGAACTCGAATCTCTCAGGCTTCTGGGAAAAATCTACTGCCTCTGCCGGACATGCAAGCCTGCACAGGTCGCAGCCCACGCAGTGCTCATCTATGCATGCGACCAGAGGCACTGCCTGGGCAAAAGGGATGTAGATGGATTTTCTCTTCCCGATACCGAAATCGAACTGGTTCGGTACATCGATCGGGCATACACGAGAGCAAATATCTATGCAGCCTTTGCATTTCTTCTCATCCACGTAGCGCGGTTTTCTTATCCCTGTTATCCTGAAATTCCCTGCCCTTCCTTCTATGTTCGTTATCTCTGAACATGTATGAAGTATGATGTCTGGATGGCTCGCCACATCTGACATCCTTGGTGCAAGAACGCAGAGCGAACAATCGTTCGTGGGAAATACCTCGTTGAAAAGCGCCATTTTCCCGCCTATGGTCGGCTCTTTCTCAACAAGATGGACTTTGATCCCCAGATCTGCCAGATGGAGCGCGGCCTCAATTCCTGCAACACCTGCCCCGATCACAAGCACGTCCCTGTTCGCAGGTACTGATTTCTTTTCAAGCGGGGAAAGCAGCGCAGCTTTCGCAACGCCCATGGCAACAAGGTCTTTTGCTTTCTGCGTTGCAAGGCTGTTTTTATCATGGTGCACCCAGGAGCCCTGCTCTCTTATATTTACCATCTCAAGAAGATGATGGTTCAGACCAGCCTGTTCAAGCACCCTTCTGAAGGTTACCATATGAAGACGCGGGGAGCATGCTGCCACAACGACCCTGTCAATTCCGAGCTCAGCTATGTCTTTTTTGATCTGCTCCTGACCCGCATCACCGCATGCAAAGCTTATATCGCGGGCTACTGCCACGTCTTTTAGCTTCTCTGCATGTTTTCTTACTTCCTCGACATCTATGGTTCCGGCTATGTTCGACCCGCAGTGACAGATGTATACGCCTACAGTCATTATTATTCGAATCCTTAACGATTATTCATTATATATAAGTTTCGTTCAAATTTATTCGTATTTATGCGAACAAATAAAGTATTTAAGTGGTTCATAATATATAAAGGTTTATAGAAACTTTTGCCTTCTTATTTTCCTTTTTGTTAATATATTTGTTGTGCTGTGAATTCTGGACTGCCCTGTCTGTTTTTTCATTCATAACGAAAGACTTAAATCGTTATTAGTTATAGATATGATCATGTCCTATCAGCTGGTACTATCGGAGAGGGTGGAAGAGATAACCAGAGATGTTGGAGAAAATGTGTTTTTTGACAATCTGCCATCTGATTCTGAAGTTTACCTGTTCTATTATCCCGGAGCTATGCCGAACAAAGAACTTGAAAGTAAACTTCGAGATTTCGGAAATAATACCGGTAAAAATCTTTTTGTGAATATAGGAAGATTGAACGATCCGAATTTTAAAAAGATAGTAAATAATTTCGGCGTCAAGGACTTTCCAGTAATAATAGTTACAGCAAATAGCAGACTGGCTTCGCATCCGATCGAATTTGAAACTGCATATGTGAAGTTAGATAGTAAAAAAGTGCTAAATTCCACGGATCTGACTATTGATTGCGCACAGAAGTTGTTCCTCTTATTCATTCAGGAGAAAATAACCGAAGCTTTGAGTCAACCCGGAATATATGACCGTAAGGCAGTTATAGCCCGTCTTAATGGCGTTATATCCAGTGTGCTAAAAGGGGTTGAGTTCAGCATTTCTTTGCTGGGAGGAAAGATGGAGGTCAAATGGAAAGGGGGATGAGCTTTGCCTGAAGAGGAGCACCCGGTGGTGCTGGAAGGGAAACGCCCGGACGTATTAGAAGAGAAGCGCCGAGCTGTAATCATAGGAATAAATGAATATGAAGATAAAGGAATTCAACCATTGAAAGGTGCTGAAAATGATGCAAAGGAAATCTATGAGAGGCTGAAAGATCCTAATATTGGCGGTTTTGAGATACCAAAAAGTCACTTTTTACTGGGCGAAGAGGCTACATATAAGGCAACACGCAAAGCTATCAGTGATCTATTCTGGAAGACAAATCCTTCCGATCTGGCCCTTTTTTACTTCTCCGGACACGGATTTGTTGATAGCTACGAAGATGGATACATAGCACCTTACGACATGTCGAAAGACGAACCTTTTGTTTGTGGTATTAACATGGAGCAAATTAAGCAGGTCATTTCCAGATCTCACAAATATAATAAATGTGTGATAATGATTCTTGACTGCTGCTTCAGTGGAATTGCCACAAAAGGTGATTTCAAGAAAAAATTCGACGAACGCATTAAAAATTTATCGGGAGAAGGTACAATCGTGCTATCTTCGAGCGAAGCAGATAATGTCTCAAGAGAAATTAGTTTTACACATCAAAATGGACAGGAGCATAATCATGGAGCTTTTACAGCTTGTTTGATCGAAGGCCTGGATGGTCAGGCATCTGATGATGAAAGTGGAATAATTACCCTGGATAAACTTCACAAACATGTGGAGAAAAGAATAGCAGAAATGGAAGGAAAACAGAAACCTAACCTGTATGTGGCAGAAGGTTTTGGAATAAGCTCGATAAGAATGGCAGTAGCCCCCCAAAAATATTATGCGAACATACAGATGAAAATAGAAGAAGCTGAAAGATATTTTCTGACAGGGATTCCATTGGATTTAATGGATGCTGCAAATAGAATATCTGAAGTTATGAAAATCAGTACGAAAAATGAGAAGGCACTTGATCTGAAAAAGAAAATCCGTGAAACCTTAATCGAGTACAAATCGGATGTGACAAATTGGTTGATCGAAAATGAGGCAGAAGAAGATTGCAGGCCTATCAGAAGCGTCTTTCCGGAACTGCAGATTCTAACTAATAATCTGGATTTTGATAAGATCATAGCAATTTCTGATACACGCAAGAAAGCATTCCTGGGAAATCTATGCAGAGTAAGTAAAAAATTACTCGATAAAAATATCTTTATAGATTTATGTAAGAAGTACTATAGTTCTCCAAGTACACAGAGACCAACTGCAGGGGGGCCCACGGTGGGGCATTTGAATAATTGAAGATATCTTCTATCAATGGTTTACAGATAATAAATTAAAATGCTTGCGAAGGTAGATTCTTATGACTGATAGTAATGCCACAAAATGGTTTGAGAAAGGCAATGATGCTCTTGAATTGGAGAAATATGATGAAGCCATAAAATATTATGATAATGCTATCGAGATCAGTCATAATTACACGGAGGGATGGAGTAAAAAGGGTTTTGCCCTCAATATGTTAGGCAAATATGATGAGGCCATAGTATGTTGCGACAAAGCTATAAAGATAAACCCTGAAAATGCCGATGCATGGAATAACAAAGGCTTTGCGCTTAATAAACTGCGCAAAAATAACGATGCCATAAGACATTTTAATAAGGCTATAAGGATAAATCCTGATTATGCCATAGCATGGCGTAATAAAGGTCTGGCTCTTTATTATTTAGGCAAATATGAGGATGCCATAAAATGCTACGATACAGCAATAGAAATAGATCGTGATCTCACTCATGCATGGTTTAACAAAGGCCAAGCTTTAAAAATGTTAAATAAATATGATGCAGCCATTGAATGCTTTGATAAGACCCTTGAGTTAAAACCCACATCCAGTTTAGCATGGATCGAAAAGGGCGACACTCTTTTTAATTTAGGAAAGTACGAAGAAGCTATTTTGGGCTATAAGAAGGCAAATGAGATCAATCCGAATAATGTAGATGCATGGGCATGGAATGATAAAGGTAACACCATTTATCTTTCAGGAAAGTATGAGGAAGCGATCAAATATTATGATGAAGCAATAAAAAAAGATCCGAATTATGCATGGGCATGGCATAATAAAGGTTTGGCTCTATATTACTTAAAAAAGTATGATGAAGCGATCAAATACTATAATAAAACTATAGAGATAGATCCAAATAATGCATGGGCACGGGTCAATAAAGGGCTGGTTCTTGCTGATTTAAGAAAATATGATGAGGCTATTAAGTGTTATGATAAAGCTATAGAGATAGATCCAAATTATGCACTTGTATGGAATAATAAAGGTAATGTTCTTGCGGATTTAGAAAAGTACGAAGAAGCGATCAAGTGTTACGACAAAGCAATAGAGATAGATCAAAATTATGCATGGCCATGGCGCAACAAAGGTTTGGCCTTTCAGGAGATGAAAAATTATGAAGAAGCGATCAAGTGTTTTGACAGGGCTTTAGAGATAGATCAAAATTATTTCGATGCATGGAATGATAAAGGCATTGTTCTTTATTATTTCAAAAAATATAACGAGGCTATCAAGTGCTATGATAAGGCCATAGAATTAAACCCCAGTCATCCTGTGATATTGAACAATAAAGGCGTAGCCCTTGATAAATTAGGTAGAAATGAGGAGTCCTTAAAATATTTTGATAAGGCTTTAGAGTTAGATTCTAACTATACTTTAGCATGGCAAAATAAAGCTGAGAGTTTAGTAATTACAGGTGATTACCCTGAAGCTGAGCATTATTACAATAAAGCAATTGATCTGTATTTGAAGAAGTTCGATACTTTGAGTTTTAAGGACAAGGCAAATCTTGCGGAAAGTCTTATTAAAGTGAGAAAATATGAGGAAGGAAGAAAATATTTTTTCCAGGCAATGAATGAAACAAAAGATGCTGCATATCAATGTATTATTAGATTCCTTATATTATCTTCACACTTCCTGGAAGGTGAATCAAATAAAAATTCCAAAGAATTTATTAAATTTTTTGAAGATTATGGAAAACTAAATTATGCTTTTAAGGTTGATGAGGAATATTGGGACTTTAGAACCCTCAGTATAGTAATAAGCAGAAGCAATATTAACTTGGAAACAAAATTCATATTGCTTACTCTCATCGACCTGCTGGAGGGAAAAATAGATAGGCAGAAACTTTCCATTTTCAAATCATTCTGAAGTGAACAACAGATTCAGAAGATCGAAGCTCTAAACCATATCAGATCTCATGTTCTCTGTGGTGATCTTTATCATCCCCACAAGCCTTTCGAGCACCTCGTCCACGGCCTGCCCTGTCAGCGTGGACATGCTCATATCAGCGCCTTCTACAGGCGAGGAGATATCCACCTTGTTAGCCACGACCAGTATGGGCACAGTGAACTCTTTTTTTATTTCCTCAAGCAGATGCATCTGCTTTTGAAGCGAATATCCGCATGTCTCTGATGGGTCGAGGATATACAGCACCACCTTTCCCACATGCTTCAGCGCAGAGATCGCCTGGAGCTCTATCTCGTTCCTCTCCTCAAGAGGTCTATCGAGAAGTCCGGGTGTATCTATCACCTCGTGCCGTATTTTGTTTCGCATGAAATGTCCAACTGCAAGCCCTTTTGTGGTAAAGGGATAGGGCTCTATCTCAGGCCGAGCGCTGCTCACAAGCGCAACGAAACTGGATTTTCCCACGTTTGGATATCCTGCTACCACGATCGCAGGACCCTCGCTGATCTCAGGGAGCTTCCGCAGCCTGTTCCTTGCATCATTGAGGAAGCGGAGGTTGCCGTCAATGCTGTCCACGATTGATGCTATCCTCCCGAAAGCCTGCTTACGCACCACTTTCGCATCCTCGCTTTCCCGCATCATGCCCACGTACTTTCTTGCCAGGTCGTTTATCTTGTTGCCAGCCCACTGCAGTGAAGCAAGGTTCATCCTGAGTTCTTCCACTCCCACAAGTATGTCAGCCAGCTCAAAATAGAACGGCGGCATCTGGTCAAAGCTCGGAAATTTCCTGACCGTGTTTGTGAGGTTATCGTTGAGGATGTTGGCTGCTGTCAGAAGCATGGACTCTTCTGCCTTCAGTTTGGTCTTTCTGTCCAGGATCCGCTTTCCATGCTTTGCGCGCGCTGCGCGGCGGAAAGCCTTGTTGAGCAGCTCTTCTGATGTCGGGACTGTGGGGATTTTTTCGAAGATCATATTTATGCAGGATTATAATTTTATATAAATATATTGGAATGAAGCTGATATGCTCGATGAGATAATAAGACTAATGCCGGTTTTCATTCTTCAAAATTGATGAAATCATAGAACTTATCCCAGTCAAGCACCGTGGAAACACAGCCAGCCCTGTCCAGCGTGATACCAATGCCGTAAAGGTTGAGCTTCTCGCACATCTCAAGACCAGCTTTTATCTCTGTCATGCACCCCACGCCGAGCAGTGCCTTTGGTTTATGCTTCTGGACAAGCCTTTTTATGAAGCTTGAACCTGGAACGATGAAAACTTTATAACCAATGTTCTCTGCGTATTTCCTGGCATTCCCTATTTCACAGCTTCCGCAGCTGATGCATTTCATGCCTTCAGGACTCAGTTTCGATGGACAGTTAACGGCTCTCAAGCACTGGGGCAGGAATATAATCCGCTTTTCTATGGGCGTTTCCCTGAATTTTTTCATTGAAATCTTGTTTTTAAGGGAGATGCCCACATCATCAACAATAGCGTCGTCGGCTCCAGCAAGCCTGAACAATGCTTTCACAAGATTTTCAAGTATCGTGATTGAGAAAAGCATGAAGTTCGGGAAAATGAACTTCTCGGTTTTGAAAGAATGGGCGATCAATATCGAGCCCAGCACTGCGAGAATGAGGAGCAATAGCGCCAAATACACCACAGCCTGCCCGATCAGCGTAAATATCGAATCTATTTCAATTAACATTAATGATATCTTTTATTACCCATAACAATATAAATTTAGCCTGAATAAGTTTTCATGAATAAAATACTCAAGCTTAGATAAAACCAAAACATTTAAAACATATAAAATGCTAATTAGAAGGGGTGATATGATCCATGAACGATAAAGATACGAAGGTTCCTGTTTATCTTGCAATTATCGTAGCCTTGATACTTATTGCAGCAGCAGGGTACTATATTCTTGGAGGACCATCAGGTATAATTACACCGCCGGTTGAGAAAACTCCGACCCCGACTCCCCCCGGAGCTACAACTCAGCTTCCAGCAGTGACACCGACAACTCCTCCACAACCAAGGGCTGAAGTCATAAAATGTGAGCTATGCCATACGAATCCAGAGTCTCTGAATCCGCACGTTAACGGTGGAAGACTGTGTGTAAATTGCCACGGCAGTCAGGTACATAATATCCACATAGGAGCAGGTACTGTAAACCTGAACTGCGATACGTGCCATGGATTCCCGCCAACGATCCCGACCGTGGAAAAGGGAGAAGGACCGGGTCACTATTCAGTATGCGAGAAATGCCATGCCCCGCCGCCTGACAGTCTCAAACCAAGTCTGGGCAATCTTGTGGTGATACACCTATCAAGAGCCAAGTACTGTACGAACTGCCACGGCACTGATGTTGGAGCAATCCATGCATCAGCGCTCACCAACGCAACAAGGCGATAAAGGGGTTACACCCTTTATTTTCTATTTTTGGAACTGAAGAAATTATTTGAGTAAGAATGCAGCTTGGGTTCAGAGGCAATGAAATAATAATCCATAAAGAACTCTCGATGCTGGATGAATCGGTACTTGATTTCGTGGATATTCTGGCAAGACATAATATAAAACACGTGATCGTTTCAGGATACGTTGCCATCCTTTTCGGACTGGACAGGATGTGCGATGACGTGGATATTTTGATTCAAAATACTGCATTCGAAAGATTCCTGAAATTATGGCTTGAACTTGAAAAAACATATGAATGTCTGGATACTCAGGACCCGATCGATGCCTATAACGGCTACCTGAGATATCATCATGCTATCAGGATCGCAAAAAAAGGCAGTCCAGTCCCAAATTTCCATATCAAGTTCGTGAAAAATGAGATCGAAAGGTTATCACTGAAATATCGAAGATCTGTAAATCTTGATAATAGAATCCTGTTCATCTCCCCAATTGAGATCCAGATACCCTACAAGCTATTTCAGGGTTCGGAAAAAGATGTAGATGATGCAAGGTTCTTAATTAAATTGTTCAGAGATGAACTCAACATGGCTATGCTGGACAGGTTCCTGACAGAGCTTGAGATCCCCAAAGATAGCGCAAAAAAGTATCTTGGAGATATTTGAATTCTATTTTGCTGCTATGGCATCTGATTTTTTCTTCTCTTCATCAAGCTTTTTCTGCCACTCTATGAAATTGCAGTGAGGACATCCGATGTCCCATGGGCGCTTACCTTTGTTTATTATCTTGATAAGATTAAGACCGTGATCCTTGCACTGATTTTCAGTGACCACTATCTGCCCTGTCCTGGGCAGTGGAAGGGTAAAATCACAGTTCGGGTAACCTGAGCATCCTATGAACCTGGAGCCCTTTTTAGATTTTCTGATGATCAGGTCAGAGGAGCATTTCATACACGTCCCTATGATCCTGTCCTCATACAGCCCGTTCTTGAGGGATTCGCTGATGAGCTCTTTATTCCTGTCCATGTCTTTGAACACCTCGTCCAGCATGTCCCTGGACACCTGGATGACCTGTTCCTCTTTTATCTTCCCCTCTGATATCGCATCCATATCCTGCTCAAGTTCACTTGTCATCTCTGGTTTTGTTATCGTATTCGCATACTTCTCAAGCGCCTCGATAACTGCAAATGCGGTTCTTGTGGGCTGAAGCGGGTTGCCCACAACATAAGCCCTGGAATAGAGCTTTGAGATGATCTCATGGCGCGTGGATTTTGTCCCTAGGCCGAGGTCATCCATTATCTTTATCAGATGACCCTGACCGTATCTTGATGGGGGCTGTGTTTCTTTCCCGATGAGATTGATCTCTTTTACAGTAAGTATCTGCCCTTCTTTAAGCTGCGGTAATATCCTGTCTTCAGGCACGTTATAAGAATAGTACCATCTCCATCCGGGTTTGACCAGCCTTGCACCGTTTGCCCCGAACTCCTCGCCGCTTATGTCCACTGTCACTGCCATGGTCTCCCACTGCGTCTCATCCGCAAACGTCGCAAAGAATCGGCGAACAACGAGTTCATAGATCTTCCATTCATCATCCTTCAGATCGCTCCTCCTGGCAGGGGTGGCAGGATGTATTGGAGGATGATCCGTGGTTTCCTTCTTACCTTTTGTGGGCATGAGTTTTCCTGAAAGGAGCTTTTGGGCATAATCATGAAATTCCGTGTCCAGAAATGAAGCGATGATGCTCTTTGTATCAAGGGTCTGGGGATAAACCGTATTATCAGTTCGCGGATATGATATAAATCCGTTCACATACAGGTACTCTGCTATTCTCATCGCATTCGCTGCAGAGATCCCTATCGAACTTGCTGACCTGAGGAACTCTGTGGTGTTGAATGGCACAGGGGGTTTTTCATTTCTTTTTCCCAACTCGATGCTCTTTACTGTCCCTGTTTCTCCAAGCTTTGCCTTGATCGCTTCTGCCTCGCTCTTATCAGGAAACCGTCCTTTCTTATGCTCTGCCTCGAATTCACCGCCATTCACCAGTGTTGCGAAAAGTTCCCAGTAAGGTACAGGTACGAAAGCTTTGCGTTCTTTTTCCCGGTTTACTATTATTGCAAGTGTGGGGGACTGAACTCTTCCCACTGAGAGGAACTTATCACCCAGGCGCCCTGAACTCAGGGAGACAAAACGGGTCAGCACTGCTCCCCAGATAAGATCGATGACCTGCCTTGATTCACCTGCAGCAGCTAGATCAAAGTCAATTTTTGTGGGTGATGCAAAGGTCTTTTTTATCTCTCCAGGTGTGATGGTGCTGTAGCGTACCCTGTCCGCGTTAATATTCGGGTTCACCTTCTTTACCACGTTCAAAGCCTCGACGCCTATTAATTCACCTTCCCGATCGTAGTCTGTGGCTATTGTGAGATGCTGTGCTTCCTTTCCAAGCTTCCTGAGCGCGGTGACAATGTTCGCATGCGTCGGTGTTGTCAGGATCTTTGCATGTATAAGGTCTTTTAGATCCGTTTTCTGCCAGTTATTATAGTCCTTCGGGAAATCCACTTCCACGATGTGCCCGGAAAGACCCATGACGGTCTTGCCATCGAGCCTGTATGTATCAACGCCGCTCACCCTTTCTTTCGTGGGCTTTTTCCCTGACAGTATATCCGCGATTCTTCTGGCTGTGTCGTGCTTCTCAGTTATGATCAGATGCATGGTATCCTCAGACCCCTCTGGATAAGCCTGGTACTTATTTAAATAGGTTTTGATGCAAAAAATTTTTTCTTCTCTGATTCCTTAAATAAGAGATCCAGGTCATGAACAGGTTCTGTTATCAGGATGCCTTTCTTTTCAAGTTGCCTGACAATTTCTTCTCCTTTCTCTGTCCTCACGATAACGGTCGAACTTCCTGATCTCTGCCCTGACCCGACTGAGATATCCGCAGGTTCGCATGTATAATCCACGCATGGACAGTAGCCAGGAGTCCATCCAGGTGTCTCCTTCAGTGGAACGCGGTGAATATCATCAGCAGAGTGTATATTGAAAAAGCCGTCATGGATCGAGAACTTCTTTACCTCTTCCATTTTCAATCCAAAGCTGTGCACTTTCTCTTTTACGCGGTCATACTCAATGTTCCTGGTGCAGAAAAGCCCTACAGTCAGGGATATTGCAGTATCAAGCGGCTCTATTTTTTGAGACTTCAGGTTCTCTGCAGACCTGATATGGCATGGCAGCCCAACAATAGCTATCCTCCTGAGCCCATCTTCGATCAGCGCAGACCTGAGCTTTGCAAGAACAGGAGAAGTGCCGTATTTCGTTTTTGCAGATGAGATGATCTCGCTTCTGCTTTTCGCGATCAGGGGAACAGGTCTCCATGATTCATCCCCTGTGAGCAGAGCCCCGTCTATCAATCCCGTCTCAAGAGCATGATTTATCACAGCTGTCACAGCACCTCCATCCTGACATGCTTCTGTTTCATCTGTCACCCTGGCTGTGATCACACGGATAAATTTCCCGATACCTCCTTCCATTTCTTTTCTGCTCTGTGTCAGGTAGCATGCACTGAAGCATACTCCGCAGCTTTTGCATGCTGCTTTTTTCCTGGGACGCACCGGAATGCCGTCTATCATCTGAATATAATATAACGGGCAGGCTGAGATGCATGCCCCACACACACTGCATTCCCCTTTTTTTATGACACCTGCCTCGAGTTCTTCATAGCTCAGCATGGGAGCCTCCTGCCACCGGGGGGAAAAGAGACACTGTGTCGTCGCCAGTTACCTGTGTATCAAGCCCTTCCAGATATTCTATGTTCCTTCCGTTGATGAGGATCCTGACATACAGTTCTCCTTCCGGATCGAACACCACATCCCTGAAATCCCTGCCGTACTTTTTTTCAAGGACAAGAAGTGCATCCTTTACTTTTACGTTCTCAAGCTTCAGGGTTATTTCATGGTCTTTTGTGATTTCCCGCAGGTTCGCAAAAAACTTTATGATCATCAATCCATCAGCCCGAGCTCATTTAGCTTTTCCTTTCCAGGATGCCCTTCTTCTGTGTATCCCCTCTTCCTGTAATAGATATCAAGCATTTCAGCGAGGGGATGCACCCTCCCTTTTGGAGCGCCTTCTGGCATGGGTTCTTTAAGGAATCTCTGCGGCAGAGTGTCGTCCTTTCTTCCGAAACCCTCTCTCTTATTGAAAAGCCTCTCGATCGCGAATATCCTCTCACCTGTCCTCAGGAACTCGTCCGCATCATAGCCTTCCCAGCCCACGAGGCTGCTGATCATCTCAGCATACTCCGAAGCTCCTACCGCAAACGTCAGAAACAGGCAGTTTACACCTGAGTCTACGGCAGCTGTAAAGTTCTGGAACAGGATCGTGAGGTCCACTTTACTTTCTCCTGAATCGAAGGGGTCTGCCTTGAGAGGAGCTCCAAGGATCTCAGCAGCTATGGTATAGCCGCTGACATGGCATGCTCCCCTGTTCGCGGTCGCAAAATTGAGCCCGAGCCCGACGGCGCCCCGGGGATCGTATGCAGGAAGCTCAAGTCCTTTGACCTGCATCGCATAGTATTCTGAACCCTTCCCTATTTTTTTCGAAGCTGCTTTTGTCCCATCTGCAAGCACATCTCCAAACCCCTCCCTTTTTGCGATCTTTTCGATCATCTGGATCATGGCATCATCGTTCCCGAACCTGAGGTCAATACCCACTTTTTCTTTGCTGAGAATTCCCCGCTCCAGAAGCTCCATAGTAAACCCTATGCTGCTTCCTGTGCTTATGGTATCTAGCCCGTACTCGTTGCACAGGAAGTTCGCCCTTGCAAGAGCCTCAAGATTGTTCACGCCGCACTCGCCTCCGAATGCCCATGAGGTCTCGTATTCAAGGCTCTCGCCTTCCGTCCCTGCGTATTTTCCTTTTTCGACTTTTACCCACCTGCCGCACTCCATCGGGCACTCATAACACGCAGTCTTCTCCTTGAGAATGGTCTTTGCCATCGCCTCTCCAGAGATCTTCTCAGCACCACTGAACGTACCTGTCTGGAAGTTCCTGGTGGGATAAATGCCTGAGGCGTTGATTATGTTCGTGAGCACAGCTGTACCAAAGGAGTTCAATCCTCCATCTTCTTTGGTCACACCTGATTCAGAGATCATCTTCATTGCCCTGCTTGCAGCCCTGGTCAATCCAATGCTGTCCGCAGCCTCCGGGTTCCTGCTGCCTTTAACAGCTATGGCTTTCAGGTTCTTTGCCCCCATCACAGCTCCAAGCCCGCATCGTCCCGCAGCCCTGTACTTCTCATTTATGATCGCAGCTATGCGCGACATCCTCTCACCTGCGATTCCTATCTGGAGCACCTTTGCTTCATCATCGGTCTCGGATTTAATTCCCTCGTCCGATTGACTTATCATTTTTCCCCAGTGCTCTTTAGCATCCCTGAACCCGACTTCATCATCCTCTATCCACAGGTAGAGAGGCTTCTTTGCCTTTCCTTTTACGACTATGGCATCATATCCTGCTCTCTTGAGCTCTGCGCCCCATGTGCCGCCTGAACTTGTGAATGCTATGCCTCCTGTCAGCGGGCTTTTCGAGACCACCACATGCCTTCCGCTGCTTGGTGTCCTTGTGCCTGTGAGAGGTCCTATAGCAAAGACCAGGATATTCTCTGGCGAGAGCGGATCCGTCCCGGATTTCAACTCATCGTAGAGTATCTTTGCTCCCAATCCCCTGCCGCCCAGGAAATTTCTCGCAAGTTGTTCATCAAGTTTTTGTTTTTCTGCGTTCTGTCGATCAAGATCGATTCTGAGGACTGTTCCCATATATCCCTTCATGTTTTTTAGCTCCGCTTCCTATTAAACACGAATTCTATAAAAAAGTTGTTACCGCAGATGAACGCGAATAAACGCCATCAGCGTTCATCTGTGCTTACCTGCGGCTTTCATGATTATTTCTGCACTTGACCAGGGCTTGCTGCTTTAGATTCCGGTGCTTTTGTTCTCCCTGAGGTATAGTAATAGATAACTATCGCTCCTGCAACAATCAATATTATCACTATTGCAATGATCCAATAGATATTCAGAGGCGCTTCTTTTACCTCAAGTGATTCTGTAGGTGAAATTAACCGCTTTTACTTCACCGGGAGAGAGAGTGACAGACTGGTTGCCCACTTCAGTGCTGTTGACCACAAGCACCACTGGCAGTGTATCCATTTTGGTACCTGCGTTTGTGATCCTTGATCTGATCATAGTGCTATCTCCGCTGAAGACCACTTCAGGGGTTATATTGATATCAATAGCTCTGAATTCGGAATATGGCATTCTGACATCAATATCCCTGGATGCCGTAGCGAAACCGCTCTTTGATGCCGAGATGGTATGCATCCCGCTTATCTGAGGGGTATAACTCAGGGCACCATTGCTGTCTGTTGTGCCGATGGCGACATTATCATAGCTCACAGATGCACCGCTGACAGGAGTGTTATTGTGTGTGACTGAAATGGTTATCATCTCGAATTGATTTGCTTTTGCAGGTACATTTATGACCAGCATGCTCTCTGTATATCCCTGTACTTCTATGCTCCTTGTCGCCTTCTCGTAACCAAGCCTGGTCGCAGTTATATTATATGTACCTATCAGCGTTCTCGGCAGCATATAGTTAACAACCCCGTTCGCATCTGTCTCTCCTGCTCCTGAGTCAACTGTGACGTTTGCACCTCCAACAGGATTACCGCCTGCTGTGACCGTGATCTTGACACTATCCCCGGCGACTGCTTTTGGCGGAGCGTCAATCACGAGCTGGTCTGCCACCATCTCAGGTGTTACCATGACGAAAGGATAGAACCTCACGTCGCTGGAATCAGCAACCTTTAACTTGATATTTCCCATCAGGTCAACCGTGCTTCCCCGGGATATTCCGACAGAACTCGGATTGTCCATCTCGATCCCGCCAGCTCCGATGTTGCTGATCTGCATCTGCCCGTATCTGTCCCCGCCCTTCACCGATGTGCTGGTCTCTGAGATCTGGAAAATGCCTCTTGTAAAGGCAGCATTAACCTCTCTTCCTCTGAAGACAGACTCAAACCGTATCACGATCAAAGGTAGATCGCTCACGGTTCCCACCTTCTTTATGTATCTATAAGTATTGCCTCCTGCAACAACGCTGTTATCAACTTCCCTGCCATTTTTCAACAGCGAAACCCATACCTGTCCAGGCCCTGCACCCACATCAACTTCCATTATTTTCATCACATAACCTTCCTTCAGGGTTATGGTTCCACCCACTGCAGCAACCCGCCTGTTATCATCATCAAGAAGCACCCTGTGCAGCTGACCGTTTCCGATAGTGCTCAGTTCTTTATTTCCGGAGATGCTGCTGTTCTGGGAATAGCCTGCAAAGTATTTGTCTGCCATGAAGCCGATGACCTGATAGCTGCCAAAAGGAGAATAATCAAAGCTGATCTCCTGGGGTTTTGTGGAGTATCTCAGACTGCCGCTTGGGATTGATGCACCACTGGCACTTATCTTGAGATTCTCTGTTCCGATGTCCTTGTCCATATCATAGAAGAACCCTATGCTTGCACCTCCGCCGACATTCAGACCAAAGTTGAGAGGCGTCCACTCATTTGTCACAGGATATATCGTTCCTCTTACCTCGTATGTGCCTGTTCTTGCTGCAGATAGAGCAAAGCGCAGGACATTGCTATCATCAGCAACGATGATCTTCAGATCGCCCATCAGGTCTTTTGTGCTCCCCGGGGAAAGACCTGCTGAGTCTCTGTTCTCCATCGTGATCCGATCATTTGACGTACCTGTGATCTCCATTACACCATATCTGTCCCCTGTGCTGGCCCTTGTAAAAGTATCCGAGATCTGGAACAACCCTCTGATAAAAGCAGCATTTGCCTCTCTTCCCCTGAAGACAGACTCAACGTGCATCGCGATGATGGGGAGATCGCTCACACTACCTACTCTCGGTGAATATACATAGGTACCACCTGCTGCGATCACACCGCTATCGACTTCGACCCCATTCTTGGCAAGAGAAATGAAAACCTGTCTTGGCCCGCCTCCAATATCAACTTCTTTTACAATGATTACATATCCTTCCTTCAGGGTCAAAGTCCCGCCTTCATAGACCGTGCGCCTGTCCTCATCATCAAAGAGCACTTTCTGTAGCTGACCGGCTCCAATGGTGCTGATAGCTCTATTTCCTGAGATACTGCTGTTACTGGTGTAGCCTGCAAAAAACTTGTCTGCCATGAAGCCGATTACCTGATACTTGCCAAATGCTGAGTAATCAAAGCTGACCTCGATGGGCGAGGTAGTATAGCGTATATCGCCTCTATTTATTGTTCTCTTGATATTGCGGATCGTGAGTTCCTCGGTGCTCAGGTTGTCATCGAGGCTGTAATAGAAACCTGAAAAGCTGTACGAGTTCCATGTATATGAAGTGTTGTTCATACCCTTGCTTTCATCCCAGATGCGGTTGCCGGACTGGGAGGAAGCCTGTGCGCCTGCCACGATTACCAGCAAAAGGACTGAAAATATCACTGCTGCGATTCTGTAAGTAAGACCTCTTGAAATTTTAATCATACTATATCACCGCCCAACCCCTGATTGAGCATTTAAAAATATCTGATCTTTAAAGTATAAAAAGCTTGCGTACATCAAGTGCTGATTTCAGCAGAAATCAAGCGCAGCATCTCGGTCCAGCACCATCTTCAGCATCTGGACGCCTCTTATCTCACCTTCGAACATGGGTATTTTCGCAACAACAAGATCTTTGAATTTCCTGTCGATGAGTTCGAGGTAATGCTTCTGCTCTTCCTGTTTGTTCACGATGAATGAAGACTTCGAATCGGTGGGAGGCATGACCTGGTTCACGATCACTCCTCCCACTGGTATCTGGAACTCTCGCACCCAGTAGATAAAGCGCTCAACAACAGATATTGGAAGCGCAAGTGGAAGTGTGACAAAATAGAAGGAAGTTAGTTCAGGGTTGGTGAGGAGCTTTCGTATCTCCTCTGTCCTGCGCCTGGACTCGATGAGACCCTGAACCATGGGATCATCAACCTCCTTTTTTTCTTTCTTGAATGAGAGGGATTTTTTTAGGCTCACCGCCTCCTCCCTGCTCTTTATCATTTTACTGAGCCACATATCGTACATCCTGCTCATACCCAGGAGGCGGTACGTATGTGCGACCGGAGCCGTGTCAAAGACATAGCAGTCGTATTTATTCTGAAGCATCACATCCATGACATTATCGAACATGGCAGACTCTTCGAATGCGGGATTCGTGGTCGCTGCATCAACAAAAGGAGTTGGATCTACCGGGATGTCGGCGTATTTCAGAAAATCGAGTATCTTGCCTCTGGTATTCTCTCTGTATCTCTCCACAGTGGCTGAGGTCTCGATTTCCAGGGCATAGAGGTTGTCCGTACCTTCTACCCGGGTCTCTCCTTTGCCCATGAACTTCTGCCCGAAGCAGCTTGAGAGGCTGTGCACCGGGTTTGTGCTTGAAAGCAGCGTCTTCTCGCCGCATGATGCAGTGTACAGCGCTGCCGCGGATGCGATCACTGTCTTTCCCACGCCGCCTTTACCGCCGAAGAAGATATATCTGGTTTTGCTTTTTGCCAGAGCTTCTGTAAATTCGCTCATATCTATTACCCGTATACCATATTTGCGGTCTTCTCAAGCATTGCAAATCCTTTTGGCTCGCGGTCCATCATCCGGACCTCTGCCACTATTTTATCTGCGAACTTTCGGTGTATGATCTCCATATTGCTCTGCTGCATTCTTATCCTGCTCTTCAGGAATTCTGGTACATCTGGATCAGAGAGTAATTCCCGCGGATACACCTGGTTCACGATGATCCCGCTAAGTTCTATTCCGAATTTTTTGAACTCGGCTATGGCTGTCTCGGTGTCCATGATCGCCATCTGCTCTGGTATAACTACGTAGAACAAGGCGGTAGTATCGCCCCCGCCTATGATCTTTGCCATGAAGTCAAGCCTGTTCTTGATGTCCTGGAGTTCCCCCAGAATCCCTGTTTCTTCTGTCCCATGGGTTTTTTTTCCAGACATCCTTCTCACCCTCTCATCCACTTCCTGCGAATCCTTTCTTATATCCACGACCTTGTTTATCCAGGTGTCAAGCAGGGACGCCATGGAGAGGAAACGTATGGCATGCCCGTGAGGCATCATATCGAAGATGTAGTAATCGTATCTCCCTGCCATTATGAGCTCGATCATGCTATCAAAGGTCGCGCTTTCCGACATCGCTGGCTGAGCAGAAGCGCTCTTGATATAGTCCTCTATCTCCTCTGGTACAGAGCCATACATGTCTAATATCTTCTTTCTGACATCTGCCTGATATTCGGAGACCACGCGATCTGCATCTATTTCCAGAGCATAGAGGTTCCCGGCAAGTTCGACCTCTCCTTTCCCAAAAAGATCTCTCTCAAAGACGTCTGTGAGCGATGCCTGCGGATCAGTTGAGAACACTATGACCTTTTTCCCGCGAGAAGCAAGATAACGCGCAGTTGTGGCAGAGAGCGTTGTTTTTCCAAGTCCGCCTTTGCCTGCGAAGAGCAGGTATTTATGGCTCTCTACGATCTCCTTTAGAAACAACTCACCCTCCGAACATCCTGTCGGTCACATCGCGATCCCGAAGCAGCGTCCTCTTCCAGGTCTTGACATGAGGCACAACATGAGGCAGCAGGCGAAGCGAGTAATACGGCGGCAGGACAGGTATTCCGAGCATATCTCCCATGACTATGAGCATGAAAAGGTTCTCCATGTGCATCCTGGTGCGAAGCGAGTACGTCACCATGTCATGTGCTGCCATTCCGTACACGAAGTCCCTGATCGCGCTCTTTATAGAAGCCAGGCCTTTTTTTCCATCCTTATGTGAGTCCATGCTATTCCCCTATTTTGCAATCTTCATATTTCTTGTTCTACCGAACGCCCTGTATATATCAATGCACATGATAAATGCCGCAATGATCAGTATGACCCCTATGAGACCTGCAACAATGTTCCCTGGAGATATCGGCGGGGCAAAACCCCTGGTCAATGACTGATAGCTCGCATAGCCCAGTGCAGCGATCGTGGTGACGATCATGAAGACCCCGGGGATGCCTGAGATCATCCAGTTCTTCTTTGTCTCGAGCAGCCAGATCGTTATGATCATCAATGCAAGACCTGCCATGAGCTGGTTCGATCCGCCGAAGAGAACCCAGATATAGATCCATGTGCCTCCGAATGTGGGGCTTGCAAGTATGAATGTCACCAGAAGGAAAAGAACAGCGGCCAGGTATTTATTCTTGAAAAGAGGTACCTTTTCCCCACCTATCTCATTGATCGTAAGTCTGCCCAGGCGCACCACAAGCATCATGACAGCAAGCGCGAGAGCGATGAATATAAGCCCCACGTATGCGCTTGCCATTGTGCTCCCCCCAAGAAGAGCTGATGCTCCTTTTGAGAAGATCCCTGCTGCTGTCAGCTGATTTCCATCAGCGCCTGTGGTATCGGCTATTGAAAGGGTTGCGACGATGGATAATGCCACGAGTGCAAGCGCGCCTTCTGCAAGCATGGATCCTGCCGTGACAGGTGCAACATCTTTTTCGTTCTCGATCTGCTTTGAGGTCGCAGAACTGCTCACCAGACTGTGCCAGCCAGAGATCGAGCCGCAGGCTATGGTGACAAAGAGGAGCGGCCACAGCGGCATTACTGCTGCGCCCGCAAAGAAGCTGGTGTAATCTGTCCTGATGTATTCAGGGTGCCCGAAAATAAGAGTGGCGATAAGAGCTATGAGCCCGAAAAACACCACATAGAAGAACATGTATATCGTTGGCTGGGTGAAGCTCCAGATGGGAGTGAGAGCTGCGATCAGGCACAGCACAAGCAGAACAGCAAGCCAGACATTGACATCAGTAACTGTCACAGGCAGGAAACCTCCTGCGTACGTCCCGGCTGCGATCAATAAGATCCCTGCTGCTGTACCCACGAACGGGTTCATCTTCATCCTGTATACCACCAGGCCAACGAGTATGCCTGCAAGGAGCACTGCTGCTGTGGGAAAGATCGAGTTGATGCTTGTCTTGAGCATACCTGCAGCAAGGCTTGCGAACGCAGCCATTATGAGGATCAGGTAGAATACGAGAAAGATCATCAGGATGTTTCTCGTACGCGGACCTATCAGTTCATACGAAAGAGGACCAAAGCTCTTGCCCTCATTCCGTACTGATATCATGCATGAGAAATAGTCCTGCACCCATCCGATCAAGACATTTCCTATCAGGATCCAGAGAAGCGCAGGCAGCCAGCCCCAAAGCACTGCTGCGGTTATTGCTCCCACCACTGGAGCAAGACCTGCTATGCTCTTGAACTGGAACCCGAAGAGCACAAACTTGTTCGTCGGGAAATACTCGACCCCGTCCATATACACATTTGCGGGTGTGGCGCGTGATGCGTCGCATTTCATCATGTTTTTGTCCACCCATTTGACTCGGAAATAATAAATCAAAAAATATATTATAATACCACCTACAAGTATCAAGGCTGCATTCACTACCATTTTTCAAATACCTCCTTTTGGACACCATTCCCGTGCCCGTTCTGAAAGCATCATCATCATTTATTAAAGTTTCGCACGGCGCAAGATATTTATGGTTTCCGTGCAGATACTTTTCGATTTCCAGATTTTTGAAAAACGGGTGAAAAAATGGCTATAAAAACGTTACAGGTAGAAAAAGAACTGAGGAAAGCGAGAAGAGCGCTCGATGATGCCACTTATGAGATGATCAGGCATACGGAAAGCATGGGTATAGATACGGTCTTTACCAGGCAGGCAAAATACGATGAATCTTTTCTGGGCATTGAAAAATCAAGGTGTTATTTTGGATCCATGGGTATTTGCTGCAGGCAGTGCGCAATGGGTCCATGCAGAATATGGAGCAGTGAACTGCCTCCGAGCTACAGGCTTTCTACACCGCGGTTAGACAGAGGAACTTGCGGAGCAGGTGTGGACACCATCGTGGCAAGGAATCTGCTCATGATGGTGGGAAGAGGCACTGCTGCACATGCATCGCATGCGAAGCATGTTGCATCCGCGCTTCTTAAGTCTGCTCAAAATAAAGCGAATTTAAAGCATCCGGAGAAGCTGAAGTCCATAGCTGCAAAACTGAAGCTTGACGCGAACGCAAAACCCGAGGATATAGCAATGCAGGTTGCCTCGATCGCGCTCCTGGACATTCTTGGTGATGAAAAATCCATGAGATTTGCAGCATCATACTGCCCTCCAAGCACGGTAGAGGATCTCCTTCGCCTGGGAGCAGTACCTGGCTCTGCAGGAAAAGAGCTTCTGGAAGAGGGGCATGAAACATCCATGGGCACCATGGCTGATCCGGGCTCACTCATACTGCATGCAGCAAGGCTTGGCGTCGCGGATATCGCCTCCCTTATAATAGGTTCTGAGCTGCAGGATGTGATGTTCGGAGTACCGAAGCCTGTTCTTTCAAAGATAGGGTTCAATGTGCTTGATAAAAATAAAGTGAATGTGGTCATACATGGTCATGTTCCAATGCTCTCAGAAAAGCTCGTTGAACTCTCAGAAGATAGCGAGCTTCTTGGCAAAGCCAGATCCTGCGGCGCAGAAGGGATAAATATCGCAGGATGCTGCTGCACAGGCAATGAAGTGCTGATGCGCCATGGAGTCCCGCTGGCAGGGAGCAGCCTTCAGCAGGAACTCATAATCGCGACCGGGCTTGTTGAAGCATTTGTGGTGGATGTGCAGTGCATCTATCCCAATATCGAGAACGTGGCGAAAAGGTTCCATACAAGGATCATTACAACAATGAAGGAGGCAAGACTGGCAGGCGCAGAGCACATCCAGTTCGAAGAAGGGAATGAAGATGAGGCAGCCAGGAGGATACTGAACACTGCGATCCAGAATTTTCAGAAAAGAGGTAAAGAGATCTTCCTTCCTGAAAAAGAGGCGGTGGAGCTTATGGCGGGATTTTCTGTTGAAGTGTGCATGGACGTGCTGTCAAAGATCAATAGCGAGGATCCGCTGAAGCCTCTGATCGATAACATTGCATCAGGGAACATCTATGGAGCAGTGCTGCTTGCGGGCTGCACAAGTCCCAAGATCACGGCAGATGCAAGTCATGTGACCATTGCAAAAGAACTCCTGAAGCAGAATGTGCTGATCATAGCCACAGGATGTGCTGCCCAGGCATGTGCGAGGGCAGGACTTCTCAGCCCTGCCGCTACTGAACAGTATGCAGGTGATAGATTAAAAGGCGTACTTTGGCTGCTTGGAAAGACAGCAGGGCTCGATACACCGCTTCCACCTGTATGGCATTTTGGAAGCTGCGTGGATAACTCAAGGGTGATCATCCTTGTGGCAGCGCTTGCAGACAAACTCGGAGTCCGCGTAAAGGATCTTCCGATCGCTGCCTCGGCAGCGGAATGGATCACTGAAAAAGCTGTGGCGATAGGGACAGGATCGGTGGCTCTCGGGGTCACTGTTCATCTTGGAGTAACGCCTCCTGTAATCGGAAGCCCCGAAGTTTTATCCCTGCTCACCAGGAAATCAGAAGAACTCTTTGGAGGGAAGTTCATCATTGAAATAGACCCGACAAAGGCATCAGAGTTATTGTATGAGCATATAAAGGAGGCAAGGAAAAAGCTGGGGCTGATGATATGACCTCAGCCTGAATGCGGCTCTTTCTCTGGCGCGGATCTGACAGATACGGTCACAAAGCGCAGAGGTACTTCGGCAGTGTTGTGCATCTGAAAGATCAAGACCGTTCTCTATCTGCTTTATGAACATGAGGATTGTTCAGAACCCCCCTTTTCTCTCTTTTATCCTCTGAACGAGTTCAAAGATCTCATCAGCCTTCTTGCCAAGGACGCAGAGAGTCACAGAACCCTCTCCTCCGCTCACACCTCCGCTGCCGATCGGGAAAACATCCTCGGCCCCAAGCAGTGAAAGTGCTGTCACTTCTGTGACGACCTCACCGCACAGCGGCACCATCCCGACAGGAAGTCCTGTGGCTTTGCTGCACCGCTGTATCCCGATCCTTTTTGATATCTGTGTTACAGAGTATGGTATGGATTTTTCAAGCCCTACCGGAACCACGAGATTTATTCCACTTGCCATGACAGTTCCAAGAATGCTTCCTGTGGTGCCTCCGACCGGGTTTGCCATCATCACGCCCGCTATTCCCTGAGGATCAATGGCATTGGCACCTTTTATCACCACATCCTGTGAACTCATCTCGTTGATAAGACCTTCCCCGCTCACCTGCTTTCCTTCACGCAGAGCGATCATGGGAAGGCGCCTGTCATTCGGGACAGCAGCTGTGGTCTCGCTGATATAGCCTGCTGCGTACCTCATATGATCTATCTTCTTTCCGGTGAGCTCCTCAGCCACATACGAGTTTGTGGTGCCAAGAGTTATCAGGATGATCCCTTCCTTCATCGCCTGCTGGATGATTGGAAGCTTTTTTACCCCCATAGCTATGATCCTCTTTGATTCAGCCGGGGTGAGTGTGATCTGTATCTGTGTCATATGCTCCTCCCTTTAATGGAATTATCTACCTCTCAGAGAATAAACATTTGGTTCGCAGCCTGAAAACTCAGCATTGATGGAGATGATGTTATACTGATGACAGGCAATAAAGTTCTATTTCCCAAGAACATGAAAAGAATACTGACTGGAGATGCGTCGGTGGTCGCTGAAAAGTATGCTCGGCTGCAATATGATCATCATATGAAAATGACGTCTCTGGCTTCGTACATTAATCAAGCATAGCTTATGCCGGGTGAAAAGACAGCAGATTCGCCTGATGGGAAGATAGATAGCCTGAGAAATGAAATGAACTCTAAATTTGAAGGCATGAATTACAGATTTGAAGCC
>JAPZAV010000091.1 GCA_027460465.1 Candidatus Methanoperedens sp.
CGTCCACTGTCTTTTCGTCTATCCTGCTCGCTCCGACGAGCTTCTTGATCGCGTCCTGAAGCGAAGTTCCAAGTTTGTCGAGTACCATAGCTTTGTTTTTCCAGATTTATACGACTTCTTTTAGTTAAAGCTTGTGGAAAGGCTATTCAATTTCTCCTTCACCATCTTCACGCCCATTTCAAGCGCTTCCTCGATCTTCTGTGCATCCGTGCCCCCTCCCTGCGCTATCCCTGGCTTTCCTCCTCCCCCTCCCCCCACGATCTTCGACATCTCGCGAACGATCGCACCTGCGTTCACACCCATCTTCTGGGCGTGCGCACCTGCTGAGACCACAAGTTTAACCCCGCCGAGATCGCTTGCAAGAAGCGCAACTGCATCATCGTTCTTGCTGAACTCGGTCGCTACCTTGATAAGCTCTTCCACATCAGCATGCGGGATCTTCTTTGAGATCACCTTCAATCCGTTCACATTGGCAGCATCGCTCACCATCGCCCTGACCCTTGCCTCTGCCAGCTCAGCCTTCAGGCGCTCATTTTCTTTCTTCTGGTCTTTCCACTCCTCGAAAAAGCGGTTCACGGTATCTGGCAATTGCTCTGGCGAGACTCGAAGTGCCTCTGCAGATCTGTTCAACAGCTCATCCCGCTCCTGGATCCTTTTCACCGCAGCCTCACCTGCTGAGAACTCGATGCGCTCAACCCCATCCTGTATCCTCTCTGTCCTGAGGAGCTTGATGGGACCTATCAGTCCGGTATTCAGGACATGCGTTCCACCGCAGGCTTCCACATCGTTTCCCACCCTCAGGATGCGGATCTCTTTTCCAGGCGGCACGCCTCCCTGGTACAGCGTAAAACCGTACTGCTTTTCAGCCTCGACCCTGTCCATCCATTTAATGATCACAGGCAGGTTCTCCATGACCTCTTTATTTGCGCGTAATTCGATCTCCCTGAACTCCTCATCTGTGATCCGTTTATAATGCGTGAGATCGAGCCTTGCCCTGTCTGTGGATTTCTGCGCCCCTGTCTGCCAGATGTGCTTTCCCAGAACAGATTTTGCAGCCTCGTTCACGATATGGGTTGCAGTGTGGTGTCTCATATGAGCCATGCGCCGCTCCCAGTCGATCTTCCCTTTTACGACATCTCCTTTCTTGAACCCAAAATCAGAATCTGTTTCATGGATTATGATGCCGTTGATGCTCCGGACATTGACCACATCAGCAACATAATCGTCAGCCAATAGCGTCCCGTGGTCAGAGGGCTGGCCTCCTCCTTCTGGATAGAACAGTGTGCTGTCAAGTATGATCCTGTTCTCGATCACATCGATCACCTGCGCCTCGAACTCACGCTGCCCGGGGTACTCGTAGTACAGCTTTCTGGTCTGAGGCAGATCAGGCAGCAGGGCTTCCTGTTCCTCTTCTTCAGCTTTACTGTGTTTTTTCGCCACCAGGGAATAGAACGTGTCTGGCAGTTCAACCTCAACATTGCTATCTTTTGCCACCTCCCTTGTGATCTCCGGCGGGATGCCGTGGGTGTCGTATAATTGTATCAGCTCGGCAAGCGGCATTTTTTCTTTCTTTTCTTTGAAATGCAGTGCTGTTTTCCTTACAAGCTTTGTACCGCGCTCGATGGTATCCGCATACTTTTCTTCCTCAAGCGTGACTATCTCGCGGATCGTATCAAGTCTTTCCCTGAACTCCGGATATTCAGGGAAATTCCTTATCTGCATCTCTATTATCTCTGCAAGTGGTTCTCTTATCTCAAGGTCTTTCATCATCCGAAGCGTCCTTCGCAGCACAAGACGGGCAAGATATCCAGCCTTCACATTCGAGGGTATGATCCCGTCTCCCAGCATGAAGGCAAGGCATCTGGAATGGTCAGCCACGACGTAAACGGTCTCCACCGGAACCATGATCTTCTGGAGCTTCTCAACCGTCGTCCCAATGCTGTCCGCCACCTTCTTTCTCAACTGAAACAGGTTTGCCTGTCCGCTGATGTCCATCACTCCGGCGAACCTGGCATTCTGCGAGAATATATTCGCATACTCAGGATTTTCTATCGAATGCTCGATTCCTGCCAGATCCATGAGCTCTTTCACGACCCCGGGGAACACGGCATCGTATATCGTGGGAGAACCTCTGGACGCCCAGACGAATCTCTCAAGCCCGTAGCCGGTATCCACGATGTAATTCTCCATCTTTTCATAGGTCTCTCCCTTGATCTCTATCGAACCCCCTTTCACCTGCTTCAGGTCCATGAAGACAAGCGTGGCAAGCTCAAGACCTCCCACCAGCACTTCCACGCTCGGACCGGCATTTCCTCCTCCAGCCCAGGGTGATTCTTTATAAGTAACTGCATTCAGATCAGCACCAAGCTCGGATAACAATGTATCGCACAGCTCCACTGTCCTGTCTTTCCAGTATATCTCATTGCTTCTGGAGTTGAACGCATGGTGTGCCATCATCTCAAAGGTGGTGAGATGTCGCCCGCTCCTTCCCACTGCATCCAGATCATCAAGCCTTATGCACGGCTGAGAGATGGTCAGGGGATTCGCGGGCGGAGGGACAAGCCCTGAGGTCACAAAGGGCTGGAAATCAGCGATAGAAGCGATCGTGAGATAGATATCCTCGCGCCAGCGTGCTATGACAGGGTAACGGTTCACTCGTGTGTGCCCGTTCCTTTCAAAGAATGATAGATATGCCTCACGCATGGATGATATATCGTATTCCTTCTTAAAAACCGGGGCTCCAATAAAAGAATAGGATACGCAGGGCGGGTCTCCGCACATTTTTGTCCCGGTATCCCTTGTCCAGAAGTTCTTGCCGCAGGCTGGACACTTTTTTCGCACAAAGCCGTTCTCTTTAAAATACTCCAGTTGGTACTCATCATCAAGCATGTTATCCTGGGTAGTAACTGTGAAGGTAATACATAATTATTCTGGAAAACTGCTGCATCAACCTGGCTCTTTCTGCATCCCTATGACCGAGAGGATCCTTTTTACCACGACTTCCTCTGCAAGCTTCATCAGCGTCTGCTTGTCCTTTGTTCCGCCGAACACCCCGAGCGGGATTTGCGCCCCGGCAAGCATTGCATGCCCTCCTGCTTTATCCGCCCCAAAGGCCTCCTGCATCACCTGACCGATGTTGACGCGCACATCGCGGCTCCTGCCAGATATGTATATATGGTCTTCACCCAGCCCGAATATGATAGTGGTGGTTATCCCTTCAAGTGTGAGGAGATAATCCGCAGCCTGGGCAAGCGAGTCCCTGTTCCTGATCGCTCCGACGTTCGAGATGAGATAGCTGCCTTTTATGTCCCTGTTCTTTATCGCCTCACCAAGTACATCGATCTCCTCAGTAGACCTGGAAGGCGTCTCGATCTTGCTCAATATATCGTGGTTCGCAAGAGGGTAGAGATAGGCAGCAGCCGTAAGATCAGCAGGGTCTGTGTTTCTTTGAAAATCATTGGTATCGACCTTTATGCCGTATAAAAGCGCAGTTGCAAGCTCTGTTCTTATAGGTATCTCAAGGTCCTGCAGATATTTTGTCATTATTGTTGCGGTTGCACCGATATTAGGCCTTATGTCCACGTATTCAGCTTTCACTTCCTCGATGTCTGCCTGGTGGTGGTCTATCACTATACTGACCTGGGTGTTCTGGGGAAGAAGATTGTTCACACCCGGGACCGAACATTCTATAAGGGCTATTTTTTTATAATCCGAGTGTTTGAAATCCGTTGATTGATCAAGTTCGACATCGAGCAAATTGACAAATGCTTTATTCTCATGATGCCCTATCTGCCCTTTATACAGTATTTCCGCTCTGACCCCAACGCTTCCTGCGATCTCTTTCAACCCCATGGCGCTTGAGATCGCATCAGGATCAGGATTGTTGTGCACTATGATCGCGAATTTACCATCCCCCACATTGCTTATCAGTTTTTTCAGGTCCTGAGCCAGCTTTACCGAGGTGATCTTCTCTATATACTGGACGATTGCAAGAGCAATGGATTTATGCGGAAGCTTTGATGGAAGTACGACAAGATCCGCACCAGCAGCTTCCATCTCGTCTTTCTGTTGATAATCATTGGCCCTGACAACGACCTGGATATCGGGAGAGTTCTTTTTGACAAAATCCAGGGCAGACTTATTCGCTTCAATATTCGAGCTCATGATAAAAGCGGATTTCAGTTGCTTGAGGTCGAGTTTTCCGAGTACGCCTGGATCTCCGATATCGCCCTGCACAGCATTGAGGTTCTGCTCTTTCAGGGTCTCGACCTTGGCTGAATCGTTATCGACGAGAAGAATGTTTTTATTCCGTGTTTCAAGGTCGCTAGCCAGCGCGAGCCCTATTCCTCCGCTTCCCAGAATGGCATATGTCACCTTGAGCGGCTTCAAATCATATGATTTCTCCTCTATAGCAAAGCCTCCTGTATCTCCTGTATTAATCAAGATATATTAATATGCATTGCATGGTCATGCGCATACTTGCTGTCCCATGCCAAGCAAAAACTATATATATCATCATGATCATAATGATAAAATAACGAGCGGGTAGGTACGACTTTTTTAACTAACCCCCACTCCCACTCCCCGACCCGCTCGTTACACCGATCATGGGGGACAAAAGCAATAATATCCTAAAGCAGATAGAATGATGAAATTATGAAGCTGGACGGGTCATATGGAGAAGGAGGAGGTCAGATATTAAGAACAGCGGTAGCACTTTCGGCTGTGACCGGAAAACCCGTGGAGATCGAAAGCATAAGAAAGGCAAGACCGAAACCTGGGCTGGCAGCGCAGCATGTGAAAGCAGTGGAGAGCGCTGCAGCATTGTGCGGAGCAGATGTCAGGGGCTGCTCGCTTCGTTCTACCAGCCTGAGCTTTATTCCCGGGAAAATAAGAGCAGGGACATTCGATATAGATATCGGCACAGCAGGCAGCATAACACTTCTGCTTCAGTGCCTGATGCCAGCTGCCATGCATGCTCCCGGTGCTGTCAGGTTGAAAATTACAGGAGGAACTGACGTATTGTGGTCACCGTCCTTTGATTATCTGAGATATGTGGCTCTTTTTGCACTTTCGCGGACGGGATACAGATGCGATATACATCTCGCACACAGAGGATACTATCCAGAGGGAAAAGGTCATGTCGAGGCGACAATCTATCCCTCTGAATTGGAACAAGTAAGTTTTGATAACAATACGTGTGCTGCCATAGAGGGGATTTCCCATTCATCAGGCTTACCTTCCCATGTGGTGGAAAGACAGGCTTCAAGCGCAGAAAAAATACTGACGCAGGCAGGTTATGATACCAGGATCTCCCGCGAAATCAAAGATGAACGATCAACCGGGAGCGGGATAACGCTGTGGTGCGGGACTGCTGGAGGGAGCGCCCCTGGTAAACGGGGTTTAAGAGCTGAAAAAGTAGGCAGCATTGCGGCCGGAGGTTCTTTTACGGCAAGGACGATCACTCCTCATACAAGGACGAATATATGGGTAACAGAGCAGTTTCTTGATGTGAAGTTCAATATAGAAGAACTGGAGACCGGATTATTCCGTGTCTCGCTTCAACCATAAAGTAATTAGGCTTAAAATCTCATAAATACCAGAGTTGAGAACAATAAATACTACCATAGCAGGAAATCAAAGCTCGATGGATAATGCTCTTATAGACCGCTATGGCAGGAAAATAAATAGTCTGCGTATCTCGATAACGAAGAAATGCAATCTGAAATGCATCTACTGCCATCAGGAAGGGGATAACAGTGAATCATCTCATGAGATGCCGCCTGATACCATTGCCAGAACAGTCGCATGTGCAGCGGGATTCGGGGTCGAGAAAGTGAAGTTCTCGGGAGGAGAGCCTTTGATGAGGAGCGATTTTGAAGAGATCATAGCTGCACTGCCTCCTTTGAAAAACGTATCAGCCACCACGAACGGGATATTTCTCGCCCGGCGGGCGGCAGATCTTGCCGAAAGCGGGCTTGACAGGGTGAACATAAGCCTTCCTTCCCTCAATAGAGAACATTATAAAACCATAACCGGTTCTTCGCATGCGCTCCCAAAAGTGCTTCAGGGCATTGATGCAGCGATAGATGCAGGACTGACCCCTGTAAAGCTCAATATGGTGCTTTTGAAGGGCATCAATGAAAATGAGATAGATGATATGATAAATTTCACATCAAAATACGATGGGAACATGATTTTGCAATTGATCGAACTCATGGATTTCAAAAATATCAGCCGTTTCATGGTTGATATAGATAGTATGGAAAAGATGCTGCTGTCAAGAGCATCACAGGTCAGCGAGCGTGAGATGCACCGCAGAAAAAAATATTTCATTGATGGTGTCGAAGTTGAACTTGTCAGACCGATAGATAATTCCAGATTCTGTGCAAACTGCAACCGCCTTCGAATGACTTCGTGCGGACAGCTCAAACCCTGCCTGATGAGAAATGATAACCTGATAGATATAAGGGATGATGCAACACCTGGCGAGATCGATGAGCTGCTTAAAAAAGCAGTTGAGCACCGGGAGCCGTATTATAAGGGATAGATCCAGCTCATTCTTCTTCTATGAGCTGGAAAATCCATTCTGAAAGAGGCATGCAGTGCTCTGGTGCGCACTCAAGAGTGCAGCCAGTGCACGGGATGAACATCTCCCCTACCAGCAATAATTTGAAATCTCTGATTGCGGGTTCATCCTTTTTCTCGATATATCTTATCCTGTAGGTCCTTGCACCCTTATTTGATTCCTCTTCTCTGACTATTTTTCCTTCTTTTTCAAATTTATCCAGTATACGGGAACATTTTCGCCGATCTATCTCTGCCTTCTTCCACAGTTCGTTCTGCAGAATCCCCTTTTTTCTGGATTTTATCAGACTTAAGATTGTCTCCTCTATTTCCATTCTACTCCCCTACCGGACATAATAGAATTATGTTATTCCCTCTCAGCACCACAGAACCCAGAGAACGTGACTTTACTCCGTTTGCGATCTCAAACGTCTCCACAAGATGCAGATTCAGATTGTCATCCACGCTTTCCAGCCTGCCTTCAAGTGTGTTCTTATCGCCTTTCATCTCAACCTGTATACGCGAACCTATAAGTGTCTGAACTTTTTTATTTGGGAACAAAGTATGACCTCTACTCCTCTTTACCCTGTCTAGTACTTCAATTTTTGCATCGGTTTTGCGATCACATCGAAAATCTTCCCTGGACTTTCAAGCACAGTAATCCCTTCCAGTTTTCGAAGCTGCATAACGTTCCTGGAATCCACATCCCTGACCCTGAGTTTCGCCTTGCCGCCGCTGATAGCACCATAACTGCATAATCGCACGCAGGTTCCGCAGCCATTGCATTTCAGCAGCTCGATCTGGTCTGTGATCGCATTCTGCATGCAATTTTCTGCAGGAAGGCATATCTCGCATCTCATGCAGATCTCGCGATCGATAAAAAATGGCATCTCAGACTCGATAAATCCAGAGATATCCACGGGGACGACATAGACATGGACCCCGCCTTTTACTGCCTGAGCAGCAGCGTTCGTTATCAGGGTATCGGCGATACCACGGGCGAGCTTTGCTGTCGTGTTGGATGTGGCAGGGGATATTATCAGGGCATCGTATTTATTCAGAAGGAACCTCCCTGTTTTCGGAGCACTTGCACCCTGCTGGCTTTCAAAAAAGGTCTCTTCGAGGTAGGAACCATCGGATATCCTGCGAAGATCATCCATCAGCCCGTACATACGAATCACCTCTTCACCTGCCCTGGATACAAAAGTCGTTACTTTCAGATCGTGTGCCGTTCTCTTGAGTTCTTTGATGATCTCAAAACTCTCGCGCAGGAAGTGCCCTGCGCCTGTGATTCCCCATGCAAGCTTCATATTTTGATGAACTGATTCTCTTTAACACGATAAATAACATACTGTGTCTACATATAGTCTGGTGCTTCTTACAGAACTATGCGAAAGGTCATTCTGTTCATTGCGTCAAGTCTGGACGGCTACATTGCGAGGACTTCAGGCAGTGTGGATTGGTTATTTACCGACCAGGATTATGGCTACACTGATTTCCTGGCTAACATCGAAACGGTCTTGATGGGGCGGCGCACCTATGAGCAGGTGCTTTCTTTTGGAGAATATCCGTATAAAGGCACTCAGGGGTTCGTATTCTCAAGAACGCGAAACAAGAGCGATGAACACGTCACATTTATCTCAGGCGATCTTGCAGGCTTTGTTGAGGGACTAAAAAGCGGTAAAGGAAAGGACATCTGGCTTGTGGGTGGATCAGAGCTCATTCAATCCTGCATGAGTCACGATCTGATAGACGAGTTTGTGATCTCTGTACACCCCATCATACTTGGTGACGGCATCCCGTTATTTCGTGCACCCCTGCAGATGAGAAAGTTGAACTTTCTGAACTGCCGGTCTTTTGATACGGGTCTGGTACAGCTCGTTTATGTCCGGATCAGAAATCCTGAAGTCTGTTAAAAACCTAAATAACATCAGATCATGTGCGGAATAGCAGGCGCGGCAGGAAAAGATGCTGAAAAACTGGTAAAAAGGATGCTTGAGGCAATAGAGCACAGGGGACCGGATGACTGCGGCATATATTCGGAGGGTGATGTGGCTCTTGGCAGCGTCCTGCTCAGAATCACAGGTAAAAGAAGGCAACCGATCCACAATAAAGCTGCTCTCGTATACAATGGTGAGATCTACAATTTCCGGGAGATAGCAGAGAGGCTGAAGCTGAGAACAGACTCGGATAGCGAGGCGCTCTTTAATTTGATCGAATCAACCGATTTCAAATCTTCGATAAGGGAACTTGACGGCGACTATGCATTCGCTTATGCATCTGGTGGAAAAATACGGCTTGCTCGAGATCCTGCGGGGGTGAAGCCGCTCTATTACAGCAATAACGATTCACTGTTTGCCTTCGCATCCGAGAAAAAAGCTCTGCATGCGGCTGGAATGAACAGGATTTTCGCCCTCAAGCCAGGACACATGCTTTCTTACATCAGCGGCAGGCTCGTTGAAAGAAAAGTGATCTCGTTTGCTAAGGGTGAGATGATCACTGATGAAAATATTGCAGCAGAGGCGTTATTCAATGCAATAGAGAGCGCTGTTAAAAAGCGCAGATATGATCCATGTGCAGTCGCCTTCTCAGGCGGGCTTGACAGCTCGCTGATCGCGGCGCTGTGCGAGAAGACTGAGCTGTATTCGGTTGCTATGAAAGGTTCGCATGATCTTCATCAGACAAAAAGAGCAGCTCAACTCCAGGGGCTTGGGGACAGACTGCACCTTCATGAACTTACTATCGAGGAATTAGAGAATGCGATTCCAGATGTAAAAAGAGCGATCGAGTCCGCAGACCCATTGAAGGTAAGCATCGCCATGCCGCTATATTTTGCGTCAAAAGACGCACACCTCGACGGGATCAGGGTGATGCTCTCAGGTCAGGGCGCTGATGAGCTGTTCGCAGGGTACAAACGGTATGAATCCATGAGACCTGATGAACTCGAAGAAGCGCTCAGGAACGATCTTGATAAAATAGCACAGAACAACCTTGAGAGGGATGATGCAGCAGCAATGGCAAATGCAGTGGAGCTGCGTGTTCCTTACCTTGATAGAGAGGTTGTAAAGACGGCTCTTGGGATTTCACCTGAGCTTAAGATACGCCACGGCATCAGGAAATACGTACTGCGAAAGGCAGCCGCAAGAGTGCTGCCTGAAGAACTGGTGTACAAGGAAAAGAAAGCTGCCCAGTACAGCAGCGGTATTTACTCTGCACTTGAGAAGCTTGCTAAGAAAAACGGGTTCAGAAGCCTGAGAATGTATCTGGAAGATTCAGGATCGAAATCCTGAAATCAGAAAGAAATATAGAGGGATAATATACAATAATAATAAGTGGCTCCTTTCCAACCCGAAGCTGGAGAACCGTCAGGTTTCGGCATTGATGAACGCAGATTTATAGTCTCGCTTTTCACAGCATTTTCCTGCAGCGCAGAATTAATAACTCTATAAATATTAAATCCCCGGCGCCAGTACTTTCCCGGAGCAGCAATATTCCAGAGCAGTGCTGGCGGGCGCGGATCTGAGGACGGGGCGCTTATGGGCGCGAGGTGTCCTGGCACCTGCTGAGGGGCTGGTGGGGATTGGAGTAAGGGATGTCGTCCATATTTTCTTTCCTTCGTTAATTCTCCGTTCTTTGTCCGTTGGCTCTGATTGAATTTTAAATATGAAGCCAAATTAATTTATTAACATGAAGGAATATTGAAGAAATACATTGAACCTCCAGATCATAAGAACTTTAGAAAAAAACCAACGGCAGACTTTCTGAAATTCCAGCTGCCCCATGCCTGGAACTTCATCCACCTGTTCCTCTTCCCAGCCATCCTGAATCTCTGCACCCGGGGCGCGCCGTCTCCCGCACATGCAGGCTCCGGGCGGCGGGCATACAAAAGATGGCTGAGCTTGCGGAGGGAGACGGCGGCAAGGAGCTGCGAGTTCTATCTGGCGCGGTTTATGATGCTGGGTGGGGTATATAGGCGCCTTGGATTTAATATTTTTTAAGTGATATATGGACACCACCTGTACTGTGCTAGCCCCCTGAACAACTCAGGATCATCCATCAGGAAATGCTGGATATCATGCACAAGGAAGACACACCCTTCGTATCTCTCAAGGTGAAGCGCCACGATAGGCCTTTCCAACAGACTGCTTTATCTATTATAAATGAAATAATCTACCTAAGTGAATTAAATGGTCATTGACATACAGGAAGCATATGATCTCATGGAGTTCTTGAAAAAGCTAAAACCAGAGGCAGGAATGCATGTAGCCGAGCAAATGGTTGGAAAATTCAAAGGAATTATCCCAGAAGGCAAAAGCAGCGTAGAATTCCTAAAGAAAGTTCGCGAAAGTCAATATGACTAAGATTTATATTGATACAAATATTTTTTTCAACGTCTGGAATGAGGAGATAGACCCAAAAAGTGGAAAGGCACTCTGGAAAGGTTCTAAGGAATTACTGAAAAAAACCGAAAAAAAAGAATTTGAAGCCATAACTTCGATTACCACTATAATGGAAATCGTCCATATTTTCAGAGTAAGAGGTAAGGACTATAACGAAGCTATTGATGACATCAAGAAGCTGAATATTAAGATCAATGTACCGGATTCCTGGGTTATGATCAAAGCTCTGGAATACCAGATGGAATATGAATTGGATCCCTATGACTCAATAGCTTTTGCAATTGCAGATACTGCCGAATGTGAAATTTTCGTGACGAGAGATGGTAAGATTATTAAGAATATAAAAACGAAAATGCGCGGCGCTGAGCCGGAAGATATCCAGGATTGAATTGAATCTTAGACAAATCATTATTTTAGCGCTGTATCGTCGTTCAAGTAGACCAGCTCATGCCCCTCTGCGAAAAGCTTGAAGACGGACCCATGAAACAAGCAACGTTCAAAAAATAAGATTTTCAGTTTCTAATAAAATTACTAAAAAACAAATGAGAGAAGACGGTATTAAAGTAGTGAGAGCCTATTTTGAAGAGCTGGTAAAATTAGACCCTGAATATAGGAGAGGATAAAGAGAATCAATGATGGCTTAAGCTATAGTGAAGTTCGAAAATAACCGTAATATCTATAAGAAAAAAGTCACTGATGAACACAGATGAATGCAGTTTTGTTGACACAGGTATATTGAATATAACTGGATACATTTTTTTCGTTCCCTCCGATTTCACTTCTTGCGCCATTATGCGGAGGCAGGCTGTTGAGATGGGGAAAAAGCTACATTCATTTTTCAGGAAACGAGCCACAGAGACTCAGAGGCGCAGAGACCTTAACTACGAATATCATTATCTTTCCCGATAGTTCTTTTTCTCTGTGTTCTCCGTGACTCTGTGGCAAGTTTAAGACTGTTTGAAATTATGGAAATTTACTAATCCTGCTATAATATTCAAAGAGTGATAAATGTATGGCGCCTCCCGCGGAACATGAATTCAAATTATCTGCGGTTCCTTTTTTCAAGACAAATTTACGGATATTTGAGAGCTTTGCTGAAACTCCTCCTTCCCGACATAATGAAAAATCCATTCCCTCTTGCCATCCATCTCAGCTGCGAAAAAAAAGCCTTCACACCTGTCCTGGTATGCGGATGCGACCCTATGAATCTGAAATCATTTTTCCCGAACCACCCCAGCACCTCGCCCACTGTATGATAGCTCTCATGAGGATTGACATATTTATCTGCAACATACGCCTTCTCGTGGATGCTTCTCAGCTTCCTCCTGTAGATCGACCTCTCTACATAGGACATCCTTTTTTCGATATCGCTGCCTGAACGGAGTGATATCCACATCCTTGCCGCTCTGTGCGAAAGCCGCCCGTATCTGTTGTAGAGACCTATGGTAATCGTTCCTCCAGGCTTGCATAGATCTGCAAGAGCTGTGAAATTCTCATAAGGCTTTTCAGTATGATGCAGCGCTCCAAGGCAGAACACATGATCGAACTTCTTTCCAGGTTTGAATTCAGCTATATCGCAGCAGCCAAAATCTACCTTCAGGCTGAACTTCTCTGCCAGTTCTTTTGCTTTTTGAAGCGAGGCACGGCAGAGATCAATTGCGGTCACTCTGGCGCCGTAATATGAAAAATAGCATGCCTTCTCTCCCGTCCCGCAGCCTGCATCCAGAATTTCTTTCCCTGAAAGCGAGGAAGGCACAAGTCCGGCTGTTGCAAGGATCTTTCCCATGACATTGGCATGGAGTTTTCTCACAAGGTCGCGCTCGGTTCGAACTGGAAGGGAAGGATATGGATATCTCTCGTAAAACTTGTTCACTTCGAGTGCGATTCTATCCATTGATGCTGTGTTGGAAAGAGAGAATAAATAGGTTTGTTTCAGGATACAATAGCATTTAAATGGTAATAATTGGTATTGAGATGATAGAAATATTATCAGGTAATAATTCGGTACCACTGATGGAAATATGGTAGTACGAAAAAATATCTCGCTTGAAACCAGCCACGTGAAAAAACTTGAACCTCTGATAAAAAAACATAGCGGCAATCTGAGCGCTGCGATCCGGGACGCGGTCGATCTCGCAGAAGCTGCCCTCCACAGGTACGGCACGGTGGAAAAAGCAATATCAAGTATCACTGTGGATGAAAAAGAATTGATGGTCAGGGAAAAATCCATGGAGCCTGGAAAGAATGTCGTGCTCAGAAGCCCGATCTTTCACTGGCTGATCAAGAAAACAAGAGGGATCACGATCGATAAAGAGATACTGGATGAGTTGCTTGACCCATTGAAAATAAACTCGATCCTGGAACTTGATAAAACCATCAACAGGATCAGCACCGAATCAGGCTGGAACTGTAAAATATCCCTTTTCTGCCCCGACGATGTCAATCCGACGACAGTCGCAGTGGAAGGTGAGAATCAATACCACAGGGATTTTCTGGCTCAGCTTGTGGTGATGTTCCTTGTTCATAACAGGTGTCTTGATATCGACGCTGTTCACAGGAGAGCCACATCCATCCGTATCGATCTGAAATCGCGAGAAGAAGGAACTCAACCCCTTGCAGCGATTGAGCTCTTTGGATATTTGAATGATGCAATGGACGAGTTCATCTCAAAACAGGATTTCTGGAAGAACCTTATCGAGATATACAGTGCTGTGAACTATAACATGGTATCGCTCCACAGAGACCAATACGAGAATCTGCTTGCAAGCAGTACCATTCCTGACACAGGGATTTTCGAGTCCCTGTCAAGAAAGCATATCATGAATATCCCTCATCCGGATTTCTTGAAGCTCCTTAAAAGAACTCACGAATCCCTGCTTATCGTTGATACGATAGGATTTCCGGACAACAGGGAAATCAACATATACCATAATTACAGGAACGAAAATGCTGTCCTGAGATTAAGGGATTATTATCTATCTCTTCTCAGGGCAAATGGGCATGAATACGAGGCGAAATGTTCCGCAAGCATGATGGTATTAACTCATGTCTGCTGCAGTGATTAGATGATCACGATCTTTTTCGCAATATCCCTGCACAGGCACGCATGATCTGCAGGGTCGACCGATGGAAACGTGTCTATCAAACAGAGATCGCAGTCTTTTACAGCCTTCCCGAGTTCTCTTATATCCCCGTGATAGACCAGGATCTCTGAATTTCCGTTTGCCCTCGCAAGAAGCACAGGTTCGTCTCCTATGAGCTTATCATGATCAGTCTCAAACTCGATCTTTACTCCGAGTAAGTCTGAATTCGCCCTGATGTTCAGGATGGCATTTTGAACCGCGGGAAGCCAGGCGTCGTTCAGGATCACTTTTCTTGCACCTCCGAGAGCACATAATAATCCAAGCGTGCCAGGTCCGCATAACCCGTCCACCACAACTGCATTATCAAGATCGCCATTGATGTAAAGCCCCTCGATTTTCCTTATCTTTGTATTATTGAACTCTATGTGCACTTTTGCCTGGTTCTTATAGATGCACAGTTCGCCAAACACCGAAGATGCCACATCGCACCTCATATCGCATCCTGAAACCAGCTCATAGGTATGCGGCTTGCTGTCAGTATCCAGTATCCCTATGCTTCTTGAAGGGGAACCTGTCCTCTTTATGACGGCTTTTATTTCAGGAACGCCTGACATCACAGCATCAGCAGTCTCTTTTGTTATCGAATCCATGATAAGAACAAGGCTTTTCCTAAAGAGGCGGGGAGGATAGGGGATCTGATAACCAAACACTATCAGGGGTGTCCCTGCTTCTCTCAGCGAAGCATCGTCTGGGAAAAGCCCGCTATCTTTCAGTATGGTCAGGACGTTCCCGATCACAGAATCAAGATGCCGCTTGCCGCATTTCCTGCACCTGCCTGAATCTGTGTGTAATCTTTCATAAAACGGCGCGCTCTTGTTATACATGGGATCAAGCTCGCATGAACCGCAGGGCGCGTACATGCTGTACAGCTCATCCAGCACTTTTTCAGGCTTGAGGATACAATCTCCACCGCATGCAGGACATTTCATAAGGACATTTTCTTGATATTGAATATCGATCGCGGGCTCAATGTCTTCACTATTCTATCATGGAGTTCTTTATTCACTGTCCCGATTATGGATAATCCTGTGGCTTTGACATCGCTGACCATGGGCTTTCCCGTAAGATCTGTGAGCGATCCTTTCACCTCTTTCAGTATCAGAGCCGATGCTATGATATCATAGCCGCTCAAAAGACCTCTGGTATCAATAACCCCATCCAGCGTACCATCTGCCACATAGCACATATCCAGTGCGATGCTGCCAAGCGCCCTGACTATGATTGATTTTTCAAGTTCTATAAGCCCGGGCGGGACTTCGGGTACTCCATATGAATATACTGATATCACAGGTTTTGGCCGCGCGCCTGGTTTTTTTGCGGCAATACGTTTTTCATTGAGAAAAGCCCCCTTTCCCAGTTGAGCGCAGTAGGTATTTCCCAGTATATCGCAGATAACAGCCATGCTGATATCCTCGAACGTGGCGAGATCGGTTTTTTCAGTATATGCAAGAGATGTGCAGAAAAAGGGGATGCCGCATGTTGCATTGGTGGAGCCGTCCACAGGATCAAAGACGAGCATGAACTCTGGTTTTTTTCCCACGATGCGGTCTCCAAGCTCTTCTGATATGATCCTGGCAGAGAGCCCTCGCTTCTTCAGAGCATCGTCCAGCGCATACTCAGCAGCCATGTCCATCTTACGCGTGATATCTCTTGGGCGCTGCGCGATCATTTCTCCATAGTCAACATTGCTTTTGATATAGGAGCTGACCGCATTCCTGATCTCATTTCCTATCTCCACGAGTTTTTCAATTTCCATACTTTTCTCCGAAAAGAGCGATAATTGCATCAGCCGCTCTTCTTGCGCTCTCATCAGGGGTCATTCTGTCGCTGTCTATTATGACCTCCGGAATGAGAGGCTCTTCATAAGGGATATTCACGCCTGGAACAGTTGCCCCGGCCTTTTCCGATTTCTTATAGATCTCCTTAGGCGAAAAAACTGCTTTCCGTCTGGCTTCCCGTTCCATGCAGACCTCAAGAGGACATCTGATAAATACCTCGGCGAATTGAGGGATGATACTGCGCGCAGTATCACGGTATTTCCTCCTGTTCGCGGTGGCGTCAATAAAAACATTGACCCCGCATTCTGTCAGGAGCTTTGCCATATAAGCAAGTGATGCATACACGATATCCCTCTCTTCATCTGTGTAACTTGGATCAGGAGTGATGACGCGGCGGATCTCATCGAGCTGCAGGATCCTGACATTGATGCCTTTCTTCCTGAGCAGATTCGATGTTCTGGACGCGATCACTGTTTTTCCGCTTCCCGGAAGCCCTGTGAACCATACTGCAAAAGCCATTTTCCCCTATATATACGAATTTACATCCTGATAATCGAAAACTTCGCTGTCCAGTACATTATGGATGAAATTGAAAAGTTTTTTCCTGACGCCTGGATCGAGATTTGGATACCATATCGGGCTTGCGACCACAAGACTTCTGAACACGTAGAAGGGCTGTATCACTTCCAGCAGTTCTCTATCGCCTGTTCTCTCAAGGTAATTATCGAAGAAGATCTCGTACATCTCCTTAAAAGCTCCGGCAAGCTCCCCGTATTTCTGCAGGGAATAGAATATATAATTCATGGTTATGGATGAAACGTCATCTGCAGCCTCGCCCCACTCTCCTCTGCTGCGGTCAAGCACAGTGAAGTCCGCACCTTCGCGGAACATGATGTTCCACGGATGGAAATCTCCATGCGTCATGCACAGGCGGTGCGTTCTTCCCCTGATCCTGTATCGCCAGCCAACGCATTTTTTTTCTATCTCGCACAGTTCTTCCAGGCTCACAAAATCCAGATCATCAGGATAGCTGTCAGTCAATCCCATGATGCATTCGCCATGTCCCACCGTATCCCTGATCTTTCGAAGGTAAAGCTCACGGTCTTCGTGCTTACTGGCGTGGATCTTTGCAAGGTATGAAGATAGTGCAGCTGCTCTTTCTTTATCAAGGGGGTTGAGCTTCCCATCCTTCTTTATCCTCTCAAGGTCAAGGAAATACTCCTTTCCTTCGACTTTTTCCATCAATATGAAATATTCCTCTGCCTTACCTGCCGAGAAAAGCTCACCTTCGTGCGTGAAATATCCCGCGTCGATCGAACGAACATGCCCGGGGAGCCTGTTGAACACCGAGTTCTGCCAGATGAGGATCGCAGCCCTGTCAGAGAAGTGATCGTGCCCGAATCCTTTCTGAACTCTCATGGTAGAAAGGACAACCGAGTGCTTTTTTCCATCTGACTCAAATTCTATCAGATAGGGCTTTCCGTAGCCAAAACCCTTGATGCCCTCTTCAACCTCTACCGGAATCCCGCCAAGCTCGCTGATGCCTGTGACTCTGGCATCACTGTATAATTCTGATAAATAATTCTCAACATTTTGTTTTTGGAGCATCATGTTCCAAGAGTCCATGAATGAAGGTATTTATCCTGCTCTTCGGTCAGGGTCTCTATCTCGATCCCCATAGCTTCAAGCTTGAGTTGAGCAACAAGTTTGTCTATTTCCACAGGGACTCTGTAAACCTGGTTCTCAAGCGATCTTCCCTTCTCATTTATGTATCTTACAGCAAGCGCCTGGTTTGCAAAGCTCATGTCCATGACCTCTGGCGGATGCCCGAATGCGCTTGCAAGGTTCACGAGCCTGCCTTCTGCAAGCAGGTAGATCCTCCTTTTGTCTTTCAGGACGAACTCCTGCACATCGTTCTTTATCTGATCTACTGATTTTGACAGCACTTTAAGCGCAGGGATGTCTATTTCTACGTTGAAATGCCCTGAATTGCATACTATTGCCTGGTCTTTCATTACCTGAAAATGCTCTTTGCGAATGGCAGATACATTGCCCGTGACCGTGATGAAAAGGTCTCCGACCTTTGCTGCTTCTCTCATCGGCATGACCCTGTATCCATCCATCACAGCTTCAAGAGCCTTCCTCGGCTCGACATCGACCACCACAACATTCGCTCCAAGCCCGCGCGCCCTGGATGCCACGCCCCTGCCGCACCAGCCGTATCCTGCCACCACAACGGTCTTGCCTGCAAAAAGGATATTGGTCGCGTTCATGATCCCGTGGATCGTACTCTGTCCGGTCCCGTATCTGTTGTCAAACATCATCTTTGTCTCTGCATCGTTCACTGCGATCACGGGATATTTCAGTGCTCCTTCAGCTGCCATGGCGCGAAGCCTGATCACGCCTGTGGTGGTCTCCTCACATCCGCCTTTTATGTCTTTGATCAGTTCCAGATGCTTTGAGTGCACAAGTGCGATGGTATCTGCACCATCATCAAGCGTGATATGAGGCTTTATCTTCAGCGCTTCCTCAAGACATTCATAATACTGCTCTTCTGTTTCACCTTTTATCGCAAAGACCTTTATTCCCTCTGAAGCAAGCGCAGCAGCCACATCATCCTGAGTGCTCAGTGGATTTGAGGCAGCAAGCGCGATGTTCGCCCCACCTGCTCTCAGAGCATGGATAAGATTGGCGGTCTCAACCGTCACATGAAGGCATGCGACCACATTTATCCCTTCAAGAGGTTTTTCGTTCTCGAACTGCTCTTTTATCTTCTGGAGGACAGGCATGTGCCTGCGCGCCCACTCGATGCGCTGCTTTCCTGCATCCGCGAGGTTTATGTCTTTTATTATATGATCTTTCATCATCATCCCTTGAAACAGGTTTCAAAATGCCCGAGATTGTTATTAAATCTTTGCAAAAGGCAAATCTTATATACCGTAATTACCGTGTTAGTGTGTTACACACTAACACGGAATCGAAAAGAAAGGTGATTTGATTGGCAGAGATCGGTAAGAAAATTCGGCTTGAACGCATAATGGACAGGGAAAGCAGGAACATGGTAATAATCCCCATGGATCATGGAATATCCATGGGTCCCGTGCACGGGATAGTGAATCTTGCAGATATGGTGAACAAGGTGGCAGAAGGGGGGGCAAATGCTGTCCTCTTGCAGAAAGGAATGGCAAAGCACGGGCACAGGGGATACGGACGGGATATAGGGCTGATCATACACATGAGCGCATCCACGTCTCTTGGGCCGGATCCAAATGACAAGGTACAGGTATGCACGGTTGAAGAGGCGATTAAGATGGGTGCTGATGCTGTCAGCGTGCACATCAATATCGGTTCATTGACAGAAGCTGAGCAGCTGAAAAAACTTGGCTGTGTGGCCGAGCAGTGCGACACCTGGGGCATGCCTCTTATTGCGATGATGTATCCTCGTGGAAAGGACATCAAGAACCAGAACGATGCCGAACTTGTTGCGCATGTGGCTCGCGTCGGAGCGGAACTTGGAGCAGATATCATAAAAACCAATTTCACTGGCGATAAAGATACCTTCAGGAAAGTGGTTGAAGGCTGTCCTGTGCCCGTTGTAATGGCAGGAGGACCGAAAACGAACACGGACGAAGAATTCCTCAGGATGGTGAGGGACGCGATAGATGCAGGCGGACGCGGCGTTGCGATAGGCAGGAATGTTTTCCAGCATGAAAATCCCACTGCAATGACGCGTGCCCTCACGCTCATCGTCCATAAAGGTACAGACGTGGACGATGCCATGGAGGCGCTCAAGTGAAAAAAGAGAAAGAAGTCTGGATAAAAGCAGACGGAAGCACATGGGAAGAAAATAAGCCGCGGATAACCACAGGGCTTGAATCAGGTGCTGACTGCATTCTCCTGGATCAAAAGGATATCCAGAAAGTAAAAGAGCTGGGTAATATCAGGACAGCTGCACCGGGAGATGAAGCGGATATCATCATCGTCGGGAAGGGCAGCGAAGGAGACGGGACGAGGAAATTGCCTTCGGATTTTGAGGATTCGGTGGATATCCGGGAAGCAAGGCGCCTGACAGGTGAAGGAAAATCCGTTGCAGGATACGCTGTCATAAAGAACAAGAGATATGAGCAGTTTGCAGCGGAACTTGGAAAATCGTGCGATTACCTTATCGTGATAGGTACTGACTGGAAGGTCATCCCGCTTGAAAACCTGATAGCAGCGCTCCAGAAGCTCGATGTGGAGATAATCGCCGGAGTGCAGAGTGCTGAGGAAGCCAAGCTCGCGCTCGAGACGCTGGAACACGGCTCAGATGGCGTGCTTCTTGATACTGATGATCTCTCTGAGATAAAAAAGGTGATAGCGATCAGGGACAGATCAGGGATGGAAAAGATACCCCTGGTAAAGGCAAGGGTAACGAAAGTCAAGCCTGTTGGCATGGGAGACAGGGTATGCGTTGATACTGCATCCCTGATGGTACCTGGAGAAGGCATGCTTATAGGCTCGCAGAGCAACGGAATGTTCCTTGTCAACTCTGAATCAGAGGAAAGCCCTTATGTGGCAGCGCGTCCGTTCAGGGTCAATGCGGGAGCAGTGCATGCATACATCAGGGTGGGAGAAAAGACGCGCTATCTTTCTGAGCTTGCCTCTGGAGAAGATGTCCTGATAATTAATTCAGAAGGCGAATCAAGGCAGGCTGTCATTGGAAGAGTAAAGATCGAGCGCCGGCCCCTGATGCTCGTGGAAGCCGAGGTCGAGGGAACGACCATAAAAACCCTGCTGCAGAACGCAGAGACCATCAAGCTTGTTGATGGAGATGGAAAGCCATTACCTGTGACCGCGCTCAAGGAAGGTGACGAGGTGCTGGTGTATTTTGAGCCTGCAGCCAGGCATTTCGGGATCAGGATCGAGGAAACGATAATAGAGAAGTGACCCAGCGTTTTATATTCTCTCAGGACAGTATCACTCCAAAATGAAAACCGTAATCATCGGAGGCGGACTTGCAGGACTTGCTGCAGCATATAAGCTTGCAGGCAGGGATGAAGTGGTCGTTATCGAGAAAGAGCCCGAACTCGGCGGCATGGCATCCAGCTACTCCATAGATGGCTATCATATCGAAAAATATTATCATCATATCTTTGCAGGTGATAAGGAACTCATAGACCTCATAGAAGAGTTTGGTCTTGGCAGCAGATTAGAGTGGCTGAGGGGATCAACAGGATATTACTTCAATGGTAATGTATACCCGATGAACACACCCCTTGAGATCCTGAAGGCTCTGCCGTTAATGGACATCATCAGATTGACATGGCTTGTGCTGAAAGCAAAATCCATTAAAGATACGGCTCCATTCGACGATATCATTGCAAAGGACTGGATCATCGATACAGCCGGCGAGTCGGTGTACAATAATTTCTTTCTCCCTCTGCTTTCCGGAAAGTTCGGAGATAATAAGGAGAAAGTGTCAGCAGCATGGCTCCTGGGGCGGGTGAGGATCCGTTCGAACAGAGGAACAAAAGGTGAAAGACTGGGCTACATGCGCGGGGGTTTTCATGCTCTTGTGGAAGCGATGGCTGATGATGTGAGAAAGAAAGGCGGAAGAACAATGAGGGGTACCGTATCCAGAATCGAGGTCACCAATAGAGAAATAAGAAGTGTGGCCGTGGACGGAGTGAGTATCGAATGCGACAGGGTGATCTCAACACTTGCCCCGCATTCACTTGAAAAAATCATAGATACAGCTCTTTTAGGGCATGAGCTGAATATAAGCTATCAGGGCACCGCATGCGCACTTCTTGGATTGACAGAAAAGGTCATGGATGATGTTTACTGGCTCAATATAAAGGATGATGTGCCCTTTGGAGCAGTGATAGAACACACCAACTTCATACCTGCATCAGATTACGGGGAACACCTGATGTACGTGACCTCATATTTTCAGAGCTCCGACAGCGTTCTCTGGAGATCTGATGATGAAGAGGTCATACGTCTGTATCTGGACGGGCTCGAAAAGCTCTTCCCTGGATTTCGGAAAAAGGTAAAGTGGTGGCGCCTCAGGCGCGATCTGGACACAGCGCCTGTGTACGAGGTCGGATACAGGAAAAAAGTCCTTCCCTATGAGACAGGTACCAGAGGACTTTATCTTGCAGGCATGTTCTCAGAAGCAAATTACCCTGAGAGGAGCATGAACGGGTCTATAATGGCAGGGTTTAAGTGTGCTGAAGCGGTAATGAAGTCGGAGGTATAGAGATACCCGAGGTTTCAATTGTCCTGCCTGCTTACAATGAATCAGAGAGGATAGAAGGCACTGTTGAAAGAACCGCCTCTGCACTTCGTGAAATAGCACCATCTTTCGAGATCATAATAGCAGAGGATGGAAGCAGTGACGGTACTGATAAGATATGTGAAGCGCTTGCAAAGAAATATGATTTTGTCGTACACCTGCACTCAGATGAGAGGCAGGGAAGAGGCAGAGCTCTGAACAGGGCTTTTAAGGCATCGAAAGGTGAGATCCTTGGATACATAGACGTTGACCTTGCCACAGATATGAGGCATCTGGGAGAACTGATACAGTTTATCCGCGATGGCTGCGATTTTGCGACAGGTTCGAGAATGCTTCCTGAGAGTAATGTCAAAAGACCTTTCAAACGGGGACTGGCAAGCAAAGGTTTCAACTTCCTGACAAGATCGATGCTCGGTTCGAAGATCTATGACCATCAGTGCGGTTTCAAATCATTCAAACGCGCTTCCCTTTTTAAGATCCTGGACGAGGTCAAGGATACACACTGGTTCTGGGATACTGAAATACTTGTGAGGGCACAGCACGCTGGCTTCAGGGTCATGGAGTTCCCGGTTGAATGGAAACACGGGGGCACCACAAAGGTTAATTTGATAAAAGATGTATTCGGGATGGGTTCACAGATATTCAGATTATGGTTTGAACTGATATAGTGCTGAATCAGTTCAAGAAAGCAAGGTGGATGGATGATCTCTGAATTATTTCATATAGCGGTATGGTACCTGATAATATTATTCCTGGGGATAGCCGCGCTTCCGATCACTTCCTTTGTCTGCAAAAACCTCCCTGACCGGGGTTATTCGGTTTCTAAGATCCTCGGAATACTGATATTTGCATATATCTCATGGGTTCTATCCTATCTGGTCGGATACAGCATATACGTGATCGCAGTCTCCCTGTCTTTTCTTTGCATCGTCTCTGCTTATATTTATGTAAAGGCAAGACCTCATATAGACAGAAACCTGCTTTTGACCGGCGAGCTGATATTCGGTTCAGTGTTCCTCTTCTTTCTGACAATAAGGGCATTCAATCCTGATATCAGCGGCGGGGAGAAAGCCGGCGACTTCATGATCCTGAATTCGATACTGAGAAGCAGCAGCCTCCCTCCGATCGATGCATGGCTTTCAGGATTCAATATCAATACCTACTACTATTTTGGTTTGTACACTCTTGCAACCCTCACAAAACTTACAGGAATCCCGGCATATATTACTTTTAACCTGGGCATGGCCCTTATTCCTGCACTCGCGGCAAATGCCGTATTCGGGATAGGGTATAATCTGACGCGCAATAGAAAAGCCGGAGCAATGGCTCTGTTCCTGCTTGTATTTGCAGGCAATCTCTACCCGGCTTCAGTCATAGCATTTCATGCATTGAATATCACCAGTACCCCCTGGGGGACTTCACCTGGAATTGTTGATTACTGGGGACCTTCAAGAGTGATACCCTACACAATCAATGAATTCCCATATTTCAGTTTCATATTCGGAGATCTTCATGCACATGTAATTGCTATGCCCTTCGTTCTGCTTGCAATCATGCTGATCCTTAATTTTTATTTAGCTGAAAAAATATCATTGTCTGCTCTTGTTTTTTTGAGCCTCAGCATCGGGGCTCTTTTCTTATTTAATTCATGGGATTATCCTGTTTACGTGGTATTCCTTTTCCTTGTCCTGATCATCAGGCCGATTTATACAAGAAAACAGATCTTCACTGACTTTTTTAAAAGATGGGGTACCTGCGTTCTTGTTATTTCATTGAGTCTCCTGATGTTCATAATCTATTTCATGGATTTCAGACCCGCAGGAGTACTGGGGATAAAACCAGTTACGATCAGGACAGAACTATTTAACTTCCTGGTGATATACAACCTGTTCTTATTTTTGATATTTTCTTTCATGCTGTTGAACCTTCCTGCATTCAAATATAAAAAGCAGATTCTGGCAGCGGTTTTTCTGCTGGCTGCCGCTTTATATTTTTTTCCGAATTTTCAAACCCTCACTGTTTTTGTACCTCTGGGAATTCTGATCAGTTTAAATGTATATAACTTTCATAGAAACAAAGATCTACAGAGATTGTTTGTTTCGATGCTCATACTGACCGGATTTCTTATCCTTGTCTTTTGCGAACTGCTATATTTTGTTGATCTCTACGGCTCTCCGTGGGAGCGGATGAACACAGTATTCAAATATTATATCCAGGTGTGGCTGCTCTGGAGCATTGCATCAGCTTTTGCATTTTTTGATCTCAGTGAGAAAAAATACAGGATGAAGAATCTGGTCATGGCTGCGGTGGTGCTCCTGGCAGCGCTCAATTCCATTTATCTTATCACGGGGACGGGTGCCAAGACCTACGGATTCGCACGGAGCCCTACCATTGATGGCATAGATTTCATGAAAAAAGGGAATTATGGTAAGTATGACGCATTGATCTGGGTATATCAGAATATTCATGGGGCGCCGGTAGTGCTGGAAGCACCAGGAACAAGTTACGGGGATTACTCCCCGATATCCTCATATGCAGGACTGCCGACTGTCGTGGGATGGGTGAGCCATGAGCTTGTATGGCGGAACAACTGGGTGATTCTCTCGCAGCGGATCGCGGATGTTGATACGATATACGACAGCACCGATCTTCCCGCGGCATACTCATTGTTAAAGAAATACAATGTCTCTTATGTTTATATTGGAGATATTGAATCCAATAAATATAAAGCTGAAGGCCTGAAAAAGTTTGAAGATACCTCTCATTTCGAACATGTGTACAGAGGTTATGCAGATATTTACAGGGTTGTGAATTCAACAGGCTGACGCAGGGGAGCGGGGAAAAAGATTAATAAGCGGGAGAGCGATTTATTCATAATAATCCAAATGAGGTGGTTTGATTATACGAGTGGCAGGGATCAAAAAAGCAGATGCTTGCTCCGAAAATCCGGGTTCCGGTAATATTCGCGGCAGGAAGATCTGCACAAAAGAGGCAGTGCCATGACAATACCCACTGTATTCATCAGCTACAGCCATAAGGATGAAGAATGGAAAGACCGTTTGTATCCTCACCTGGGGATGCTGGAGAATGTAACAATCTGGGATGATCGGAAGATCGACCCTGACGGCAGGTGGTTCAATGAAATCAAACCCATCATAGACAGAGCTGCTGCCGCGGTGTGCCTGATATCTGCAGATTACCTTGCCACCAGATTTTGCAAGGAACAAGAAATCCCTTACCTGCTTGAGCGCAGGGAAAAGGAGGGGATGATCATAATCCCTGTACTGATCCGTCCCTGTCAATGGTGGATCTTTTCCTGGCTCAAAAAAGTTCAGGTGCTGCCCCGCGATGGCGACCACGAGAAAAGGAAGTACAAGTATGTGGCAACAGATTTTGAGAAAAAATATGATGAGATTTTCCTTGAAGTGGGAGAATCAATTTATAACATCATCAGCGACCCGAAATACAGGGCTCCAGAACCAGTGCTTCGCTGGCAGCCTCCTGAGAAAATAGACATACACCGGCTGCCCATGACAGGTGAAGAACTCTTCGGAAGGCAGAAGCAACTTGAAATGCTGGATAAGGCCTGGGACTCCAGTAATACCCGCATCATCAGCCTTGTGGCATGGGGCGGGGTGGGAAAATCCACACTTGTCAATAAGTGGCTTGAGCACATGGCATCTGACAACTACCGCGGCGCGCGCAGGGTTTACGCATGGTCGTTCCACAGCCAGGGAACGGGTGAGCGTGTGACATCTGCTGACCTTTTCTTTGCCGAGGCTTTAGCCTGGTTTGGCGATCCCGACCCCACAAAAGGCTCGCCCTGGGACAAAGGAGAGCGGCTGGCAGAGCTGATACGAAAGGAGAAGACCCTGCTCATACTCGATGGACTTGAGCCGCTGCAGTCGCCATATGACTACGAGCGCGGCAAGTTGAAGGATCCTGGCATGGCAACTCTGCTTTCTGAGCTTGCGCGCAGGAACAGCGGCATATGCATCATCACATCGCGGGAAGAAGTATCAGACCTCTCACTTTTCAATACTGCGTGCAAAATTGACCTTGAGCAGTTCTCTGACGAGGCAGGGCGGGCGCTGCTCCGCATTTCCGGTGT
>JAPZAV010000092.1 GCA_027460465.1 Candidatus Methanoperedens sp.
TGAAGACGGAACTGCGTTCTGTTTTCGTTTGCAGTCACTCTTGCCGTAAATCGGCATCTCGAAGGAGAAAAATTAACCATATAAAAATATGGAGGTAAAGAATTATGAATAAAAGAATAACAGTAGTCGTATTGGCAGTGTTAATGTTCGTATTAGCATTACCTGTAAATGCGGCTATACAGGCCACAAGCGTGGAGATCCGCGGAACAGTCGCAAACCAGACTGCGATTGAAGGCGGCAAGAATGCATCGAACATTTCTGAGCTTGTTTGGACTCCGCAGAGCTTCGCAGGTTTCTTCTATGACGCAAAAGATAATCTGGGTAAAGAGAAGTTAACCATAACCTCGATCGGTGTTGGTAACAAAACAATACCAAAGGACGGTTTGGTATATAGCACAATGGCAGAACCCAAACAGCTAAAGGTTGTTAAAGAAGCGTATGGCGGTAATGGATCCTCTGCTGCAGCAGCTGGTCTTGAGAGAGTAGCTACTTCTGCGTTATCCGCTAACGGTGAGTACTATATCATAGGCTGGCAGGCAGAAAGATATATAGCTTTGAACGGCAAGGTTGAGAAACTGTCCAAGCTGATGGTGGAGCACGGAACCGCAGCTTCCGAAAAGAAGACCTTAACAGTTGGTGAGACCTGGGACATCGGTGGAGGCTGGACACTAACAGCCAACTCGATAGACGCCAAGGCAACCCCAAGACAGGTATGGCTCACCCTGAGCAAGGACGGAGTTAAGAAGGATGACAAGGTTATCTCTTCAGGTACTGGCGGAAAACCGATATTCACCTATGTCGAGAAGAGCATCGCAGGCGAGACCGATGTACCACTGTTCATAACTTATGTTGACAGTGTGTTCGCCGGTGCAACCACGGACATGGTGCAACTCAGATATACATGGGCAATCTCATCCTCTGTGACAGAGATCAAGAGCGGTGATACATATGGTAAGTTCAAAGATGCAAGCTTCTCAGGAATGAACATCACCATAGATACTGATACGTCAATAAGCCTTACCAAAGACTCTACCATAGACCTGATGGGCGATATGAAATTCAGGACAGCAGACAGCGATGACCTGAGATTCTATCCAATGGTAGAATACCAGATCGGCCCGACACCACCAGGACCAAATGTTACTGTGACAATACCAGGTGCAACCACACCTAGGCCAAACGTAACTGCAAATGTAACAGTGACAGTGACAGTACCGCCAACAACAGTAGCAACAATAACACCACCACCAACGAAGAAAGAGCCTGGCTTTGAGGCAATCTTCGCAATCGCAGGCTTGCTCGCAGTAGCATTCCTGGTACTGAGACAGAGAAAGTAAAATAGACAATTGAAGGGAGAAATCCCTTCACCCTTCTTTTTTTTCTTAAGCTTATACAGGTATATCCCAGAGCGGATACCAGCGTTCAGCGTCCTTTTCTATGGGAAGCTCTTTTTCCATGACAGCACGAAGCCTGAATTCGTAAGAAGAATCCCTCTTTTTTTCGGGCACTGGCACAAAGGGATAAAAGGATGCCTGCTTGAAATTATATATCCAGAATACTTCAGATTCTCCCCTGAATTTGAAGACCGCACATAATAATTGCTCCCCAAAATCGTGCTCGGTCAGCGTCTCACTTACCATATATATTGTTGTGACAAGATCCTCAAAATCAGGGTCGCTGAGTATGACCCAGAGATATCCATACGAATCCTTTTTGATGACATACTGTGTATTTGTTTCCCTGCAGCTCTGCTGGAGCAGACCCCTTATCTCGATCTCAGCATTCTTGAACCTTGATGCTTCAAGAGGTTTAAAACATATACCTGCACCTTCGGATTTCAGATCGAGATTGGTACTCAGGGTGATGTAGGCAGTTGACATGGAAAACAACCTGTCTGGCTTTGGTTTTGGCAGTTTGCTCTTGCCCAGCAGCGCATCAAGGAAACCCATTTAGAATTCCATCCTTCGCTCCATCTCCTCAAGCGCGCGTATGCGTGCTTCTATGGGAGGATGGGTCGAGAAAAGATTCATCACAGATTTGCCTGAGATCGCGGGAATGATAAAGAAGGCGTTCATGCCCTCCACTTCCCTTAAATCCTGTGAAGGCACACGCTCCATCATCCCGCTGATCGCCATCAGCGCAGAAACAAGATGAGACGGATTACCCGTGATTATTGCAGAGCCGCGATCTGCAGCGAACTCCCTGTATCTTGATAGAGCCTGAATGAGAAGGTAGCTTACGATCCATACCACAATGGAGATGATCCAAACAATAATTGCTGCATTTGCGCCCCTGTCCCTGCCACGCCCTCCCATCCCGAAAAAAAGCATATACCGAACAAGGAAGAAAGCGAGAGTTGACAGGAAACTTGCAATCGTAATGACAAGCATGTCCCGGTTCTTGACATGGCTCAATTCATGCGCCAGCACAGCTTCAAGCTCAGGCTGGCTCAATTTCTGCTTTAACGATGTGGTGACCGCGACCAGTGCACTGCCTTTGCTCCTGCCGGTTGCAAAAGCATTGGGAACAGGGCTGTCCACAATAGCGATCTTTGGCTTTGGTAGATCCGCAATCGCACAGAGGCGCGACACTGTCTCATGAAGGCGCGGTTCTTCCTGCTCGCTGACAATGCGTCCTCTCATGCTCCAGAGAACAAGCCTGTCAGAGAGGAAAAACTGAACAAGCAGAAATATTGCTGCAAGAATCAGGAGACCATATGTTTCAACACCCACATACACAGCCAGGATCACAAGAAAGAAGAGATATACAGCAGCGAGCAGAAACATGGTCAGCATCATGCGTGCCTGAAGTCCGTAATCATGGTACCATTTCTTCATATGGATTCGTGATAGCGCTTCTGAAGAATAAATGTTTTGCTAATGGCTGATTGTATCACTTGCGGTCCCCCCGTCGCGCATGGTTATGATCCTTCTTGTCTTCTGCGATATTGCAGTATCGTGCGTCACAACCAGTATCGTATGCCCCTCTTCGCTCAGTCCTTTAAGGAGATCAACGATCATGTCCCTTGTCTTTGTATCCACCTCCCCTGTGGGTTCATCAGCAAGTATTATCACAGGACGGTTCGCCAGCGCTCTGGCGATGGCAACGCGCTGCTGCTCTCCTCCTGACAGCTCAGAAGGTTTGTGGTTGACCCGATCCCTCATTCCTATCTGTGTCAGCAGTTCTAATGCTATTTTTTTCCTTTCATTTTTCGGGACTCTTGCAAAACGCATGGCAATATCAACATTTTCCAGCGCTGTAAGCGTGGGGATGAGATTGAAATGCTGGAATACAAACCCTATTTTCTCACGTCGAAGCCTCGGAGCATCGCTTTCTTTCACTTTTGTTATCTCGACCCCTTCGATGAAGACACTGCCGCTCGTTGGTTTATCAAGCAGCCCGATCATGGAGAGAAGCGTGGACTTCCCGCTGCCAGAAGGTCCGATTATGCTCATAAACTCACCTTTTTCCACATCAAAGCTCACATCGTTGAGCGCATGAACAGGGATCTTGCCCTGCATATACGTTTTTGAAAGATTCCTGACTTGAAGGACAGGCTCGATGTCATTCATATCGCAGAGCCTCCATCGGGCTCATTTTCGCAGCACGATACGCAGGATAAGTACCTGACAGAATTCCTAGAAGAGTGGCAAAAGCAATGGCTATCACGATAAGCCTGGGCGTGATCGCAAAAAGGACGGTTCCCTGGGATTCAAGATAGCTGTTCAAATAAAACACGAGCGCACTTCCGCCTATTATCCCGAAGATCCCGCCCAGCATCCCTATGAGTGCTGCTTCCCCCATGGTCATGAAAAGAATATCCCTTGTCTCTGCACCAAGAGCTTTCATGAGCCCGAATTCTTTTGTCCTCTCAGAAACCGACATCAGCATCGTGTTCATCACGCTCAAGCCCCCTATTATGGCTGCAAGCACGGCTGCGCTTATCGTTATCAAACTGAAGATTATAAGAGATTGTTCTATCTGTTTTCTGAGTTGAGATGGTGAAAACGTTATCACTCTTTCCACACTCAGCTCGATCCTTTTCGCGAGGTCTTCAGGGTCAGTATCTGGATCAGGAACAGCAAGGATCAGGGATACGGTGTCTCCCCTGTCATAGAATTTCTGAGCAGTGTCCAGCGGTATTATCACACCGTTATCAAAAAAAGAACCTGTGTATTCCATTATGCCCACAACAGTAAAATTCCTGGAATGGGTGATGGATGTTGCCCGCAGCGCCCGTTTGCTTTTTATTTCTATCTCATCCCCGGCATCGAGATCGAACTCACGCGCCACATTGCTGCCGAGGACAGTTCTGTAGCCGTCTCCAGAGACAAGGAGCCTTCCCCTGGTGAGCTTTGTGTCTCTCAAAGCAGATCCCAGTTTATCAGGCGGAAGCCCGATCACCATATCCCCGCCGAAGAATCCCAGGCTTTCCGGGTCAAGAGGCGCCTGGAAAAATCCATAAGCGTCTGAAACACCTGGAATCCTTCTGACTTCCCTGACTTTGGATTCATTCAGGGTTGAGCCGAAAAATCCACCTTCAGGCAGCACACGGATCTTATCTGCTGTCAGACTTATAGACCTGTCAAAAGTAAGGTTGAAATGCTCGGACATCCCGCCCATCACAATGACAGCAAAAATACCAAGAGCTATGCCAAAGATCGTGAGCCCTGTCCTCAGCTTTCTCTGGGTGAGGTTCCTGAGAATGAGATCAAACATCTAAGCTCCTTTTAATCTTCTTGATGCTGCCAGTATTATTATCATTGAAACGAGCGCTGCAAAACCAGGTGTGCTTTTTGTGCCGGGAGTCTCTGCTGCACCGGTTTCTTCTGGAATGCGAAAAACAGTTTCGTATCTGTCCAGAGCCACATTTTCATGATCAACTGCCAGTATCACAACATCATAGGTACCTGGAGCAAGGTCCCTCCAGACGATTCCGGCTGTATCTTCCTTCCCTGAGACAAGGATTTCTTCCAGCTTCGCAGTATATGTTCTTGTTTCGTTCGTGGCTCTATTTTTTGTGATCACCAAGATGGAGCCGTCAAAAGGTACCTGGGACCTGCCCCGTATCGTCACGCTTGCGCCGTAATCATCCACCTCGACATCGTCAGGAAGGATCTCAACATCCCTGTTTGCAATGAAAAATGCTGTGTATGTGTTGATCAGGGGTGAAGCGTAAAGCCTGTGTGTATATATTTTTGCCCTGACCGTGTATCTCTCGTTATTGACAAGCAAAAACGGCCACAGCATCCTGATCTCTGCACTTGTCACCAGGGACACATCTTCTCTCGTCTTTGAATAAACAACATCATTGTTATCCAGCAGCTCTATTTTGATATCAACAGCACTGGGGTTGAAAGGACGCAGCAATAACTGCACTCCTGTGTTTGTGGGTGAGAAATCAACCACATGAAAGCTTGGCAGAGCGACCGTTCCATAAGATACAGGGTAGGTTTTGCTCACGAGCAGTTTGCCCTCATCATACAGGCTGAGCTTTGCAGTATAGTAATCATGCTGCGGTTTTGTCTCCCATAAAATGACCTTGTATACAGGTTCCCCTGCCCTCGCATTGAAAGGCACTTCATGCGATTCAACCAGACTCCCTGAGAAAAAAAGTTCAAAGACCGCCCTTCCCTGGAGATTTTCCCCTGAAACTATCGTGACATCGCTGCTTGTGAAGTCTGAGAAGAAATCCGATATTTCAATATAGGCAGCGGCTGGATTTGCGAGTGAGAAAACAATCAGTAATGCCGGTGCGATGCAGATCATTATTTTTTTCCTGTTATCCAGATGCATATTAATTCTTGCTCCCGCTTCCGTATCTTCTCACATGCTCCCATGCCCTGTGATATTTCTCGAACTTCTTATCGCGCAGAGTCTCTTATCCACGGGAGGAGGGAAATCTCCGCTTCCGGGTATCGCTCCTACAGGGCAGTTCTTTACACAAAGCAGGCAGTGCGTGCACATGTCCTTGCTTTTAACAGGATCAGGTGGTATCTCTGCCGTGGTGAATATCGAAGTGAACCTGACCCTTGGACCGAATTCAGGCGTCAGAAGGACATTGTTGTGCCCGAAAGACCCAAGACCTGCAAGATACGCAGCATGTTTATGTGAAAAAAATGCAAAAGGTTTGTCTATCAGTATATCTATATCACCGTAAGCATCCCTCGGAAGATACACAGCACCATATCCTTTTTCATTCAAGAAATTCGCGATCTCATATGCCTTTGAATCAAGCATTGAATTCACTGTTTTATAGAGTTCATGATAGTATATCGAAGGTGCTGTTTCAACAACAGGAAGCTGGACAGGAAGCCCTATAACGATCACAGTTTTTGCCTCAGGGTATATGGATTGTGGCCAGAATTCTTGGGGGATCCAGGGTGAAAGCACGTTCGGGAGCTCAATGGGTGGAGAAGACCATCTTTCTGCAGGCGCAAAACCCAGAAGTGCGATCCCTAAACTCTTGCATTTCTTTATTAATTCATTCTTCAATTTATTTTTTAAACCTCTTCGCGATCAACTTTCCAAGTTCTCTGCATACCTCCACACCTTCCTCCTCTGGCGTGCGCTTTATTCTCAGATCAGGCTCGATCACATCCATCCCGTAGCCTTTGAGCATCCTGCTTATGACCCCGGCAGCCTCTCCGCTCCAGCCATAAGAGCCAAATGCTGCTCCCACTTTGCCTTTGATTTGAAGTTTTGAAAGGCTTTCCACGTATTTGATGACCGTGGGCATGCCCGCACCCTTGTAAGTAGGTGAGCCTATGGCTATAGCGTCTGAATTTTCCACATCCGCCTGGGTGGCTTCATCCACTTTCTTGATCACCACATCAAGCCCTGCAGATCTTGCTCCTTCCTCGATGGCTTTTGCCATGATGCCTGTGTTACCAAAGCCGGTGCCGTATATTATCGCAAGTTTTGCCATGTTCTCTCCTCAATCTATCTTCCTGAACATCTCTTTCGGAGCATTGCAGATCGGACACTTCTCAGGTGCGTTTCTTTCCACTGTGTTGCCGCATATCTGGCATACGTAGTAATCAACCTCTTCGTTCCTGCCAAGGTTATCAAGAACCTTTTTGTAAAGACCCGCATGTATCTTTTCCACCTTATTCGCCACATCAAAGCTGAGTATTGCCGCATCTGAAGCTTTCTCTTTTTTCGCAGCCTCTATGAACCTCGGATACATATCCCTGAACTCAACGGTCTCTCCGTCGATTGCATTTTTTACATTATTTGCGGTGCTGCTTACCCCTCCCATCACTCTCAGGTGATTGAGTGCATGCACTGTCTCAGCGGCTGCTGCTGCGCGGAATAGCTTTGCTTCAGATTTGTAACCTTCCTGCTCGGCTTTCTCTGCAAAAGCAAGATATTTTCTGTTCGCCATTGATTCTCCGGCAAAAGCCTCTTTCAGATTTTCCTGTGTTGTCATGTTTTCACCTTTCTTTCCACTCATCTAATTCATTTCCTTCGCTTCGCTATATATTTTTCCTACATTTGATAGCAAGATTTAATAAATCAAATTCGAATTAAAATGCGAATGAACAAAAGAGTCGTTTTGAATGTACTGGGGACTGTGATCAAATTCCTCGGGATTTCCATGCTTGTCCCTCTTGCTGTAGCAGTGTATTATAACGAACCCGGTTCCATGCAGATTTTTGCGTTCACTGCCATACTTTCATTTCTGGTGGGGGCTGTGCTTGAGATCTCTAACAGGACAGAGCTCGATGAGCTTACGAGCAGAGAGAGCATTGTCATTGTGTCTGCAGGCTGGCTGATTGCCGCTCTGGTTGGTGGGATCCCTTTCCTGTTATCAGGAATCCATCCAGTGGATTCTGTGTTCGAATCAATGGCAGGGTTCACCACAACCGGTTCAAGTATATTGACCAATATAGAAATTCATTCAAAGAGTTTGATCTTCTGGAGAAGCATGACGCAATGGCTTGGAGGAATGGGAATCATAGTTCTTGTGATGGCGATTCTGCCAAGGCTTGCCTTTGCTGGAAGACAGATGTTCCAGGCAGAAGCGCCAGGTCCGATGAAGGACAAATTAAGACCAAGGCTCAAGGATACTGCACAGATCCTGTGGGGTGTGTATATAACTTTCACAGTACTTGAAATAATCCTTCTCAAGTATGCAGGGATGACGCTGTACGATGCAACTGTGCACACGTTTGCAAGTCTGGCTACAGGTGGATTCTCTTCAAGAAACGAATCAATAGCAGCGTTCGGAAATCCTCAGATAGAACTCATAATTTTTATTTTCATGTTCATAAGCGGGATGAATTTCAGTCTGTTCTACCGAACGCTCTGGGTGGAGAGAACATCTCTCATAAAAGACAAAGAGTTTCAGGCATATGTCTTCATTATTTTCATTTCAATTCTTGTGATCGCGCTTGAACTCTGGAGATATGGGGAGACCCTGTTTTCTTCATTCAGGTATGCTTCTTTCCAGACCGTTTCGATCATGACAACAACGGGTTTTTCATCAGCGGATTTCAATCTCTGGCCTGATTCCACGAAGATGATACTTCTGTTGCTGATGTTCGTTGGCGGATCTGCAGGTTCGACAGGTGGAGCGATGAAGGTCGTGAGAGTTGTTCTTATCATAAAATACGGCATCCGCGAGATATATAAATCAATCCATCCCAAGATGGTCAGTCCGATCAGGTTAGGCGAGACCACTGTTCCTGAGGAGGTCATGGCTGCAGTACTCGCGTTTTTTGCTCTTTATCTGCTCGTGTTCGTGGGAAGCACCCTGGTTCTCAGCATGCTCGGTCTTGATCTCATGACAAGCATAAGTGCCTCTGCAACCACACTGGGCAACGTGGGTCCTGGTTTCAATGTCGTTGGTCCGATGGCGAATTTCAGCTCGATCCCTGTGATAGGGAAAATTGCCCTGATCATCAATATGTGGATCGGAAGACTTGAAGTCCTGTCAGTTCTGGTATTGTTCGTTCCATCCTTCTGGAAGAAATGATGTCCTACATCAACCTTGCAGGAAGCCTCTGCTTTGCAAGCAGATCTTCCACATCCTCGCGGCTTCTTATGAGATCAGAGGCACCGTTTTTCACCAGGACCTCGGCGCATCTCGGCCTCCCATTGTACTGACTGCTCATGCTGAAACCGTAAGCGCCTGCATCCAGCAGGGCTATGAGATCACCTTTTTCCACACGAGGAAGCTCCCTGTCCTTTGCGAGAATATCCCCGGTCTCGCATATCGGTCCGGCGATGGTATATATGTCCTCCGGAGGAGATGAAGCCTTATTCGCAACAACAACATGGTGGTAAGAATCGTACATCGCAGGGCGGATGAGAAGATTAAAGCCAGCGTCCACACCCACAAAGTTCTTTACAGCCTTCTTCACTGTATTCACACGCGTGAGCAGGATCGTGGTATCAGCCACGATATAACGTCCTGGCTCCAGGATGAGCACAGGTGAGATCCCTAAAGCTTCCGTTCTTTCCTTAAATAAAGGAAGGATGGCATCCGCATGATCCTGCGGCGTTGGGGCAGGTTCTCCTTTCTTGTATGGAATTCCGAGACCTGAGCCCATGTCAACGAATTCAAGGTGTATTCCGATCTCCACCACTTTCTCAACAAGATCCATCATCTTCTGCACGGTCTCTTTGAAGGGCGAGGTATCAAGTATCTGGGAACCGATATGGCAGTGTATCCCGCACGGAGAGATGCCAGGCAGCTCCGATGCTTCGCGGTAGATGCTGACAACTTCCTCAGAGGGTATCCCGAACTTGGAGGTGCGCAGCCCTGTTGAGATCTTGGGATGAGTCTTTGGAGAGACATCTGGATTGACTCGAAAGGCGATTTCAGCGGCTTTTCCTGATTTATCTGCAATCTTGGACAGAGCATGAAGTTCGTCCTGCGAGTCTACAGAAACTCTGATCCCGAGCTCGACCGCTTTCTCAAGCTCGAAATCTGTCTTTGAGTTCCCGTTGAACAGGATCTTCTTCCTTGGTATCCCCGCAAGCAGCGCCATATACAGTTCCCCGTAACTGAAGACATCAGCGCCTGCCCCTTCTCTTGAAAGCATCCTGAGGATTGCGAAGCTGGCGTTGGCTTTGGCAGCATAATAGATGTCAGCCTCTGGAAATGCTTCTCTGTATGCAGAGAAGTTCTCGATGACGCGTGACTCGTTCGTAACGTACAGCGGTGTTCCATACTGCTCTGCAAGTTCTGCGGTGTCTGCACTTCCGATTATAAGATGGTTGTTCCTGATCTCGAGATGATCTTTTATCATGAACATAACGCAGCACATAAAACCCGGGTCATATTATAGTTTTCTGAAATTATCATTTCCTGAAATCATAATCTATTTATAGTCTTATACTGTATCTATGGATGGTGGTAAATGATGAGAATATTGATTTATCTTTTGATCATTTCTGCAATAATCATATCAGGATGCGTTGTCAAACCAGTAAGTCCCGAAGACATTTCGGTAAGTGTGAAGCCAGTGATTATGAAAGAGTACAGGGATCAGGACATTTCATTTACCGTGCTCAATAATGCCACAGAACCAATCGACTCGGTAAAAGTAATCTCTCTTGACCCTTTCACTGTACTCTCAGGTGGGAATGTCAATATCCCTGCAAAAACAAAAGAAGGGGCATCGTCGGTCACCCTGAATGCAAAAATCCAGGCTCCAGGTTTTAAGATGGTTACAGGCCCTTCAACAATGACACTGTCATACGCCTCTGGAAAAGATGACAAGGGGAATCCTGTGATAATAACAAAGACCGTTCCTGCGCAAATCACGGTTCTTCCAGATGCAAAGCTTCAGTTAGTGGGATTTGCGAAATCAATTGAAGAATTAAGAGGAGCAGAAGTTTCAACATGGACGCTGGAAAAAGGCAAAAATGCCACAATAACATTCTCAGTAAGGAATGATGGCAAGACGACCATTGACAAAGATACACTGAAAGTGGTTGTGGAAATAGACAATAAACAAATTGGAGGGAGTGATACCCTTATTATAGATGAAGCAATGGCAATGAGTGGAACGTCCTTCACAGAAGGACTTGTATTGCCAGTGAAGAAGGATGCTCCCAATGGCGAAACTCCGGTGTATGTCAAGCTGTTCATGGGTGATAACCTGCTTGATTCCAAGACGCTGACGCTGAAGGTAATACTTGGATGAAATCAAAGTTTTTATTTTTTATTCTTATCCTCGGCATTATTACGATCAGCGGATGCCTCAGGGAATACAATGATGTTATGGTAACATCCATCGATGTGATGACCTCACCCACTGACGAAGGGACAAAACTGACGATAACCCCGTATATCCAGAATAACCTGAATTCTGATACTGGAATACTCACCATCAAGGTAAAGATAAAAGAGACCTCGACCAATCTGATAATCTCAGAAAAGGAGTCTGATATCGGGTACATCAAAAGCACGTCCTCGTACTACAACAGCGTTTCTCTGGGTGTTTCAAACCCTGGTGATTATTATGTAGAAGTATCGGTCTTCGAAAGCGGCAAACTTCTGGCTCAGAATTCTGTTCCTGTAACGATAAAAGCTAAACCCGAACCAGGGCAGCCGGCAGACATAAAGCTGATGGACGTGATTCTCGTTATCACAAAGATCTACGGAGATGGCTCGGGCGCCATACTGGAAGTTTCCCCGGCATTATACAACCAGGGAGGCGATTCAAAACAGCTCACGATTGAAGTCACAGCAAGGGCTGATCCTTATACTGCCCCAACAAAGAGCGATGACATCGGGATAGTCAAGAGCATGGACCGAAGAAGAGGTAAGGTCACATTCGACCTTCCGAGAAACAGAGAATACACTTTTTCAGTAAGCGTGATCGAGAACGGAAAGACCCTGGTCGGTGCAACGGTGGAAGAGAAAATAAAGCTGAATGAGTTAAAATATAATATTCCCATGACCTATGTCCTTGTGGAGGAAGGCAAACCCAGACCGGCAGAAAAGAAGGAACCAGGATTTGAAGCAGCGATTGCGTTTGTCAGTATACTGCTGGTTTACAGCATCATAGGAAGAATCAGGAAAAGAAGGTGATATCATGAACGATGAACAGAAAAGCAGTGAAGAGAAGCCTCTTATTGAAGAGAAGTCTTTAACCAGACTGATAAACATAGGTGTGGTCATAATGCTGGTAGCTCTGATCTTTATTGCGATGTTTACTTTTTATTTCAGCATGCTTTCAGCGATATCGGTGCTTTTTGATTACCGTTATGTTGAACTCATTAGAGCGATTTTCAGTCTGGTCATAATAGGTATCGGCATATACCTTGTGAAAATGTTCCTGTCAGGAAGACCGCTCCGTTGAGCTACAAAATATTTTTTTGCGCCACAACTGCCATGTGATCCGAATGGAATGGTTCCAGTTCCATTGAATCTTTGATTGTGAAAAATTCTTTCAATCTTTTCATTTCATTCTCTATCACTTCATCTGCCCTTTTCGCAGAATCTATACTTCTGGATTTTATCATCAGGATCAGATACCCGTCTTTTTTAAGGAACAGTCCTGCATTCCTGATAGCTATACCTGCCTGTTCACGCTGCGCCACATCCTGATATATGATATCAACCTCAGGAACCATATTTTTGTATGAATTCGGATGAAGGGCATCAGCAAGTATGGGCACGAGGTTGATCCTCGGGATACTGATGCGAATGAGATCCTGCATCGCACGGGGTGAGAATTCCACTGCAAAGACCGTACCTTCTGAGACGATATCTGAAACATGGCTTGCTGTTGTCCCGTTCGCAGCACCGAGATAAAGCACCATGGAATCCTTTTTCACTGGAATGGTCAATCCTTTCAATATAGAGGCTGCAAGCTTGCTGTGATACGGATCCCAGATCCGGAATTCCTGATCCGCTCCAGGAACAAGATTTCTTGTTACCATTCGTTTCGAACCGTCCAGTATCAGAGTAAAGACATTGTCCAGCCCTGTTTTGATGGGTTCGACTCCTTCCATCCTAACGCATCCTGATCAACCGGGCGATATCATCACCCACTTCAGAGGTCGTATTCGAACCTCCCAGGTCATAGGTTTTCACCTTTCCATCCACCAGGTTCTGTTCGATCGCGCTGACGACCGCGGATGAGGCTTCCTTTTCTCCTATCTGATCAAGAAGGAGCGCCCCTGCCCATATGGTAGCTATGGGATTTACCCTGTTCTGGCCTTTGTACTTGGGAGCGCTTCCATGTATGGGTTCGAACATGCTTGTGCCTTCAGGGTTAATGTTCCCGCCTGGCGCAAGCCCAAGTCCTCCCTGTATCATCGCGCCCAGGTCTGTGATGATATCTCCGAACATGTTGGGCGTTACCACGACATCGAACCATTCAGGGTTCTTAACGAACCACATAGTTATTGCATCCACGAAATTGAAATCTGTTTTCACATCAGGATATCCGGATGCTATGGAAGTGAACTCCTCCCGCCAGAACCCGTAAATATCAGAGAGCACATTTGCCTTGTCCACTGAAGAAAGATGCCTTTCCCTGGTTCTTGCAAGTTCAAAGGCGTATTTTATCACCCTTCGCGTCCCTTCCTTGCTGATAAAACCGAGCTGATAGCCGATCTCTTCGCTGTCAGAATTGATATCAAGCCCGAACTTCACGCTGTACAGGTTGCGCATGACCTCAAGCGTTTTTTTGCTTTTCCCTTTTTTAGCGCGTCCTCCTATTCCGATGTAGAAATCCTCGGTATTCTCCCGCACCACCACGAAATCTATGTCCCTGGATGTTTTATCCCGAAGAGGAGTCCAGACCCCATCAAGCAGCTTGACAGGACGGAGGTTGATATACTCGTCAAAATAAAAGCGGATGGTGAGCAATATGCCCTTTTCAAGAATTCCTGGCTTTATCCTGTCATCACCTATCGCGCCAAAATAGATAGCCCTGTATTCTGAGAGCTCCCTGAGCGCATCCTCAGAAATGAGTTCACCTGTCTCAAGATAATGGTCTGCTCCATGTGGATACTCTATCCAGTCTATATCAAAGCCGAACTGTTCTCCTGCAGCATCGAGCACCTTTCGCCCTTCTCTTATTATTTCAGGACCGATTCCGTCTCCTGGGATTACCGGGATTTTGTATTGTGTCATGTTGTCCTCGTTCTTTGTAGCGCCTCTTAGAATTCCTGAGAGAATATTAAATTAACTGGACTGTTGGAATGGAAATATATTTAAACCATGTCTGTTAAACTGCATTAAGGTGGCGTTAAAAAACTGGATCTTAAAAAGAGGTGAACAAAAATGAAAGAAGATACAAAAATATTGATAGTTGCCTTTGTCCTTCCACTGCTGCTGACAATATTTTTCAAGAATATAGTGAACAAACCTCAGGATGTAGTATCTATATATTCAATACCAATACTCCTCTGGATCGGATATATATCAGGGAAGGGTGGCGCTAAAGCCTGGATAGGTGTGACGCTATTTATCACGCTTGGATACGCTGTATTATACGGTTTCTTTTAGTGGATTTGAATTTTCCAAGGTTGTGCCATGCTTTGAAAAACGTGCAGATTGGACTACATTCAGCGACAGCTTTCACATCTTTTGTTTTGAAGTTGTTCGGTATAATCTTTTGCATTTTTTATATAGAGGTGTTAAATGATGGAAAGTACAGGTAGCGTAACGAGAGGCATAAGAAGCGAGGTCGAGACTGTTGTGAACGAGGCTGTGAACAAAATATACATGCAGGGGCAGAAGGTCAGGGATGCCTTCAACTGGGCAGTGGAGCAGATTCAGGATCAGCACGGCGTGGGTTATCATGCTCTGGCAATCCTGGATGTGATGTACCCGAAACTTGCTCCTCGCGAACAGAAACTTCTCGCCATGCGGATACCATGCGGAGATGGTATGGACTGGTAGGGAGTGGGCTTATCAGGGGGAGCTCAAACCTCCCCCTTACCTCCTTTTTTAAGGTTCTCCGATTATCTGCACCACGATCTTCCTTGATCTTTCAATTCTGTCAAAGTTCATACAGACAATCTGCTGCCATGTTCCAAGAGTCAATTGTTTTTCAACAAAACTTTTGAAAGATGTGCCTCATATTCCATTGTTGTTATTGCCCCTGTTGAGCCGATGCAGAAGATTGTGACCGCTCCATTTCTTATTTTTGAATTTTTGACCGCATCTGAAACATTTTCAGTGATGTCAATAATTCCGCAGTCCTCTTTTCCCATAACTGAAATCTCTTTTGTCTCCACAGGCATAGACAAATATTGGTGAATAAGATAATATAATATGCGGCTGCCGGGATTCGAACCCGGGTTAGAGGCTCTTTCCCTCTTCTTGTCAGGCTTCCTGCCTGCAAAAAGCTGCTGGGAAGCCCCTGTCATAACCGCTGGACCACAGCCGCAATTTGATTATTGACTTAAGATATCTTGTCAGGCAATATATCATTTATGGTTTATACTGGTCTAAATAAGCAGAATCTCAAGCGCCAGTACAATACTTGAACCTAAGATTGCGATCGGGGTGATGAACAATCCTATCTTGAGAAACTCTGTCAGCGTCGTTCCCCAGCCATATCGCCGCGCGCTCTCAAGCCAGAGAATCCCTGCAAGTGCACCGAAGGTGGTAAAATTGGCGCCCAGATTGGAACCAATGACCAGGGAATACGCCAGCGCTGAGTTCATGGATGTAGACAACCCCGCATGCTGTACTATTGGGAGCATCATTGCGGTCATGGGTATGTTATTCACGAGATTGCACATCAGAGCTGACAGAAGAGAAACAGAGAGTACTGCAGCGATTACATTTTCACCTGTAACAGCAAACAGAAGACCTCCTATATTGCCGGCAGCGCCGCTCACTTCAAGCCCTTTCACCACAATAAATAGCCCGATCACGAACAGCACAACATTCCATGAGACCCTCTTCAGCCTGTAAACAAAACGGCGCTCCAGTATCAGCAGCACCAGAGCTCCGCCCAGGGTCACAGCAGAGAGGGGAATCTTATAATAATTTGCCACACCTCCAAGCAGGATCACAGCGAACAGCACTGCGATGCCCGTACCCACCAGGAATTTATTCTTGATCCTGCGCACGCTGTCATCATATGAAGCGAAACTCTGGGGGATCTGCTTCCTGAAAATATGCTTCATTAAGAAATAATTGACTGCAGCTGCTGCAAAGGTTGGAAGGAGCATGTATTTCGTGAAACCGAAATAATCAAGCCTGAAGCTGTCCCCTATAAGGATATTGGTGAGGTTCCCGATATACAGGGGCATAGAAAAGGTATTTGCTGCGAAAAAGGACGCATACATATATGGTTTGGGATTGATTCCAGAATTCCTGCAGAAGATCAATATTATAGGGGTAGTTGTCAGGATGACCACATCATTTCCTGCAAACAGTGATATGAGGGACACCACAAGGAAAGTATATAAAAAAAGCCGCCTTCCGCTGTTTTTTGAAGCATATATGGCACGCGAAGCACAGTACTCAAAGAAACCATAATCATCAAGCAGGGTTGAGATGACCATCAGCGTTGCAAGGATGATCACAACATTCCATGTGCTCACGAGAGGCACCGGCATTTCCTGTGTTGAAATACCAAGCGCCTCGAATATATGATGCGGCTTCAGCAGCAGAACGATAGTGATGCCTGCACCGATCAATGCAGCATGAGCTTCATTGATTTTTTTCGGCTTTGCAACTATCAATACATAAGTAAATACAAAAACCGCAATCGCCAGAATCTGGCTGATTTCCATGGATGCCTATATACGCTCTTCTCTGAATTCCTTGCATCCACGGTTGGTCTCATACACATTTTTCTTGATCAATGTGCATGAACCGTCATACTGCTCTCTATTGCTTCCTTTTACTTTTGTTGTGTAGTATCTGCAATCCACACAATACTTCAAGATTCATCCTCCAAAATAGATTTTTTTGACATATTTTTTAAAAACTTCTATGAACTAAAATAAATGCAACCTGTATGTTGTACAACGAATCCCCTATCAAGGCTTTCACTAAAATTCTGTTATAAACAAACACATTAATAAAGCTTGCGAAGGTTTCAGGACCGCAAGGTCTTAGAAACCGATAATTCTATTAATAATCAAGTTATCTGAGCGGGAGATGGAACTACCAAAAGAATATGATTACAATGCCATCGAAGAAAAATGGATGGATACATGGCAGGACTCCATGTATTATTTTGATCAGAATTCACAAAAACCCGGGTTCATAATAGATACTCCACCTCCCTACCCGACTGGTAATTTCCATATCGGCAATGCGCTTAACTGGTGCTATATCGATTTTGTGGCGCGCTATAAGAGGATGCGAGGTTATAACGTGATGTTCCCTGAAGGCTGGGACTGCCACGGGCTGCCCACTGAAGTGAAAGTGGAAGAGCTGCACGGCATAACCAAGAGCCAGGTCTCGCGAGAGGAGTTCAGACGATTGTGCGTTGAACTCACGACAAAGAACATCGAGCGCATGAGAAATAGTCTCAGGCGTCTTGGATTTTCCATCGACTGGAGTAATGAATACATAACGATGGAGCCTGAGTATTTTGGTAAAACACAGAGATCTTTCGTGCAGATGTACGCAAATGGCAGAATATATCAACAGAACCATCCCGTGAACTGGTGCCCGAGATGTGAAACGGCGATAGCGTTCGCTGAAGTTGAGTACGATTCAAGAGAAACTGTCCTGAATTACCTCAATTTTGATGAGCTCAAAATTGCGACAACAAGACCTGAACTGCTCGCTGCTTGCGTTGCGGTTGCGGTGAATCCTGAAGATGAAAGGTATCGTGATTTTGTGAACACTGAAATCAAAGTACCTGTTTTCGGCCATAAGGTCAGGGTGATAGCAGATAAGAGCGTGGATCCCGCTTTCGGCACAGGCGTTGTGATGATCTGCACCTTTGGAGACAAACAGGACGTGAGATGGTGGGTTGACCACGGTCTTCCTCTTCGCAGGGCACTGGATAAGACAGGAAAGATGACCGCGATAGCTGGGAAATACGCTGGCATGAGTACGGAAGAATGCAAGAAAACGATAATAGAGGACATGAAAATAGCCGGGACCCTTTACAGACAGGAAAAGCTTGATCAGAACGTGGGTCTTTGCTGGCGCTGTAAGACTCCAATCGAGATACTTTCTGAAAGACAGTGGTTCGTCAGGATCATTTCAGACGAGATACTGAACACTGCGAACGAGGTAGCATGGGTTCCGGATTATATGAAAGTGCGTCTTGAGAACTGGACCGGGACAATGGAATGGGACTGGTGCATCTCAAGGCAGAGGATCTTTGCAACGCCCATTCCTGCCTGGTATTGCACAAAATGCGGCAGGGCAAAAGTGGCAAAAGAGGAATGGCTGCCCCTTGACCCCACACAGGTTCAGCCTCCTGAACCCTGTGAATGCGGCTTCTCCGGGTTCAAAGGTGAGGAGGATGTGCTCGATACATGGATGGACTCCTCGATCTCTGCCCTGCACGTCTGCGGCTGGTTGAGCAACCGCAATCTTCTCCTGCCTGCCCAGCTCAGGCCGCAGGGGTATGACATTATCCGCACATGGGCTTTCTACACGATTTTGAGATCAAAGGCACTCCTGAACATAAAACCATGGGAAACGATCCTGCTCAACGGCATGGTTCTCGGCGAGGACGGACACAAGATGAGCAAGTCGCGCAACAACTTCGTGGTGCCCGAAGAGGTGATAAAAAAGCACGGCGCTGATGCGTTCAGGCAGTGGGCTGCCATAGGCGGCACCACCGGTTCTGACATCATCTTCAGCTGGAAGGATGTGGTCGCAGGCTCACGCTTCCTTCAGAAGCTCTGGAGCATCTTTCGCTTCTCCCTGCCCCATCTTTCGGATGAGCCTGCACCATTTACACCTGTGGATCTCTGGCTCCTCAGCAAACTTAACAGGCTCGTGAAAGACGCGATTGAAAAGATGGACGCCTACCAGTTCGATGAGACCTTCAAAGCAATACGGGGATTTGCATGGGAGATCCTTGCCGATAATTATATAGAGCTTGCAAAATCAAGGCTGTACGGTGAGGGGAAAGGAAAAAAAGCTGCACAGTACACGCTCTTTATCACCATGGAGACACTGACGCGCCTGCTTGCGCCGTTTTTGCCGTATTTTTCAGAGGAGGTGCATTCTTATTTGAATCAGGGAAGCGTGCATCTTCAGGCATGGCCGGAGGTTGATGGATCGCTCATCAACGAGGAGGCAGAGGCGATGGGTGAACAGATAAAGGAGATCGCCGCAGCCATCAGGAGGTATAAATCTGAAAACGGAATCGCGCTGAATGCTCCTCTCAATGGTATAGAGCTTTACTCTTCCATAACCGATGCCTCTGATATTGCTGGTGCGGCCAACACTGAGATCAGGTTAAAAACAGGAACACCTGATATCGAGGTTGTGCCTGTGGAGATCAGGCCGAACATGAAGAACCTTGGTAAGACCTACAGGAGCAAAGCCAGACCCATAGCTGAAGCCTTTAAGGATGTTGATCCTGTCCCGGCTGGGTCAGAGAACATTGAAATTGAAGTGGAAGGAGAGGTCCTGACCATTGATCCTTCATGTTTCACTGTCATAAAGGAGATGCACGTAAAAGGGAAAGCTGTGGATATTCTTGCAGTGGGGAACGCAACGATAGTTATTTCCCGGTAATTTTATTTCCAGTATGCAATATTCTGTACCATTCGAAAGCAAGGGTAACGAGCAGAAGCATCACTATGAACTCCATGGTGCCTGATAGTTCACTTACCCAGCTGTCCTGCGGGATGTAGTTCATACTTATCATAAGTTCGAGTAACTGGTGCAACGCAAGCGCAGCTCCAGAAAGAAAGACATATAACCAGTTCCTTTCCAGGAACTTCTTATTCAGAAAGACCCTGGCTTTTATCACATCCATTTCCATTTTCTTCCACTTTGGCCAGATCATTGCTACAAGATAGAGCCCTATGAGTGCAAGTATAACAGAACTTGTTGCGATTATGGAATGGAAAAAAGTATGTACCATTTTTATCACCGCTATTATTTATGTTGAATAATATATATTATCTTAATGGGTTCAAAGGGCGATCTAAGACCCCTTCAGAGAGGGAGGGACCCTTTACATGAATACAATACTCACCCAAAAAAGCACTTGCGAGAGTAACTTTACGTGTGAGCATAAGATATATAGTGTTTTGCAGCACATTAATGTTTGCGCGAGTAACATGAAGAAAGCCTATACCTTCAGGATATATCCAGGCAGGAATCAAGAAGTCAAACTGATCAGAACACTTGATACTTGCAGACATCTCTATAATGATTCTCTTGAAGAAAGAAGGAGACAGGCAGAGCTCAACAGACTTTGCTCTGAGTTTCAAGTAGATCCCTGGGGAAAGCCTGAATGGATCAGCTACGAAAATCAGGCTAATGAATTAGCATCATCGAAAACACCTGTTCAAAAGGAAGTGTATTCACAGGTTCTTCAGAATGTTCTGAAGAGATTAGATAGAAGCTTCAAGAACTTTTTCAATGGTTTTGGATACCCAAGATTTCAGGGAAAGAATCGATACAATACATTCACATATCCTCAGTCTGGTTTTGAAATCAGCGATGGTAAAATCAAGCTATCCAGGATAGGACATGTTCGTATTTTCCAGCACAGAGAGATTGAAGGAAAGATCAAAACATGTACTATCAAGAAAGATGCAGATCATTGGTATGCGATATTTACGACTGAAATTGACAGGCATATTGAGAAAGTCCCTGTAGAATCGATGATAGGCATTGACGTCGGTCTGAGTTCTTTGCTTATCCTGAGCAACGGAGATAAGATCGAGCCTCCTGAATATCTGAGAAAATCAGAAAAGAAACTTGCCAAAG
>JAPZAV010000093.1 GCA_027460465.1 Candidatus Methanoperedens sp.
TGAATGGCTGGGGGCGCTTTCGGGAAAGCAGAAACAGGAACCGCAGATCAACGCAGATGAACGCAGATTAATTGCATCGGTTCACCGCAAAAACCGCAAAGCACAGATCAAACGGATTTTCACGCATAATCTTATCCGTGGTCATCCTTGTCATCCGCGCAATCCGTGTTCCATCACAATTGCCCCGGAAGGTATAAGCCGCCATAATAAGTATCTTTTTGAAATAGCACAACAAGAGGCATCATGAACGCAGGCGCGCCCGCCCGCAGGTGGAAGCCCTACCCTGCATATAAGGATTCGGGCGTGGAGTGGCTGGGGAAGGTGCCGGAGCAATGGAAAGTCTTGAAACTTAAACACATCGTGAAAGTTAATTTAAGTAATGTGGACAAGAAAACAAACGAAGGTGAGGAAAATGTTAAACTATGCAATTATATTGATGTTTACTACAACGACTGCATAACCCCTGACCTCGATTTCATGCAAGCTACGGCTTCGGCTAATCAGATAGATAGATTTGCATTGAGAGAGGGGGATGTAATCATAACAAAAGATTCTGAGAGTTGGGAGGATATCGCTGTTCCTGCATATGTCCCTGCTGACCTGAATGGTGTTATTTGCGGTTATCATCTTGCGCATATTCGGCCGAATTATTCGCATATTAATGGAGAGTATTTATTTTGGTCGCTTTGTGCTCCTCGCCTAAATCATCAATTCAGAGTTGAAGCCCATGGTATAACTCGATTTGGGTTGGGAAAAGATTGTATTGACAACTCACTATTCCTTGTGCCACCGATAAATGAACAAAAATCCATCGCCTCCTTCCTCGACCGCCAGACCGCTCATCTCGACGCCCTCATCTCCAAAAAAGAGCGCCTCATCGACCTGCTCGAAGAAAAGCGCGCCGCTCTGATCAGCCGCGCGGTGACGAAGGGGCTTGATCCGGATGTGCGGATGAAGGATTTTGGGGTGGAATGGCTGGGGGAGGTGCCGGACCATTGGAATTTAAAGAAACTTAAGTATGCAGCGGTGTTTTTTGGTGGCGGTACGCCATCCAAAGATATCATCGAATATTGGTCGGGGAATATCCCATGGGTTTCGCCCAAGGATATGAAATCCGAATTAATAAATGATGCGGAAGACCACATAAACGAAGAAGCCGTGAAAAATAGTGCAACTGTCGTTATCGATTCTGGAGCCGTAATAATTGTTGCACGTTCGGGTATTCTGAAGCATACGATTCCCGTGGCTATTAATATTCGCCCATTGGCATTAAATCAGGATATGAAAGCAATGGTTCCAAAGGCAATTTTGAAATCAGATTATCTTGCCTATGTAATCCGTGGTTATCAATCAGCTCTTCTAGTTGAATGGAGGAAAGCTGGCGCCACTGTAGAAAGTATAGAGCATGAGTTACTTGTAAATACCTTTTTTCCACTGCCAACGCTCTCCGAACAGCACGCTATCGCCTCCTTCCTCGACCGCGAGACCGCGCGCATCGACGCTCTCATTTCGAAGGTCAGGGAGGGCATCGAAAAGCTACGTGAGTATCGCGCGGGGCTTATTTCGGCTGCGGTGACGGGAAAGATAGATGTGCGGGAGGCAGTGTCAGGATTTCAGGCGCATTCAGACAAATTATAAATACACGTATAAATACACTTAATAATATGGCACATAAGACACTTACCATTTCAGAAGAAGCATATGAAGCGCTGGCTGAGCTCAAGAAAGGTAGAGAAAGCTTTACAGACCTGATAAAGCGCATTACTGCACCTCTCAAAAAGAAAAAGCTCAGCGAATTCGTTGGCGTATTGAGCGGGGATGAATATGAAGATTTTGAAAAAGCATCAATAGAAGCGAGATGTTCCGGGACTGATATATCCAGATTAAAGAAGGTAAAGCTGTGACACTCCTGGATACTGATTTCCTTGTGTCCATCCTGAGGGGAAAAGTCACATCAAAAGATGCAGTGGACATAATAGAAAACCCAGGAACAACCATTATCAATGCTTATGAGCTATACTATGGCGCCAGAAGGTCAAAGGATCCTGAAAAGTCATTTTTTGAAGTGGATTCTCTATTGAAATCGATCGATATACTTGAATTAGATAGATCCGCAGCGATCAAGGCTGGAAATATTCAGGCAGACTTGATGAATTCTGGAAAACCTGTTAACATACTTGATGTTCTCATCGCAGCTATAGCAATAACAAATAATGAAATTATCTGCACAAAGAATATAGAGCATTTTAAAAGGATAAAGGGTTTGAAATGGAAGGAATGGTAAGAACAGGCTATTTATTCAAGAGAAACGATTCAAATAGAGCCTCAGCATGATCGACATCTCGGAAAAGGACTTTGAACAAACAATTGAATGCACACTCCTGTCAGGAGGATCGGATGACTGCCCTGACAGCTTCTGGACAGGACGCGAAAAGCCCCGTCCTTACAGCGGGTATGCGCCAGGCGGCTACAGAAGGCGCAAACCTGAGGATTACGACCGCGCACTCTGCCTTGACCCCGGCGCAGTGATCGACTTTATCTATGCCACGCAGCCGAAAGAGTGGGAAAAGCTAAAAAAACAGCACGGTTCGGAAGTGAAAGCACGCTTCCTCAGACGTCTCGCCGGCGAAATTGAAAAGCGCGGTACTCTTGATGTGCTTCGAAAAGGCATCAAGGATTCAGGCTGTAAATTCCAGCTTGCCTACTTTAAACCTGTGAGCGGACTTAACCAGGAGTTGCAGAAGTTATACGAAGCAAACTTTTTCACAGTTTGCAAGATATGTATTGGGGTGTGCAATGATCAACAATAAAGTCCTTGACGAAGCCGTGCGCCGCCTGGTGGATAAATTCCATCCTGAAAAAATAATCCTTTTCGGCTCCCAGGCGCGCGGGACAGCAGACAACCGAAGCGACATTGACCTTCTAATAATATCCCCTATCAAAGAAAAGCGCCGGGAATTAATGGTTGAAATGAACAGGGCGCTAACCGAATTAGAATACGCATTTGACATAATCATTCTCACAAGAGATGAATTCGAGCGTGACCGGAAGATCCCCGGCACAATCGGAAGATATGTATCAAAAGAAGGCAGGGTACTTTATGAGCATTCCTGATCTAGACCACATAAAAAATGTAATTCTATGGATTAGCTATGCTGAAGATGATATAGGTCTTGCTCGACATGCAATGAAAATGCCGGGTAGCCGTCCCTACAGGCTTATCGCATATCATGCGCAAGAAACTGAAAAGTTGACACCCTACGCTGTGACTGCGCGGTATCCAGGCATCGGTGAAGTAGTAACTGAAAAAGAGGCGCTTGAAGCGCTGGATCTGGCTTCGATTGTGAGGAAAACGATCAGAAAGGCCCTCCAGGATGATGGCTGGATGATTCCCGGTGGTTCAATGCAATGAAATCCACCATCGACCGTCTCATAATCAACTCCCCTTACGAAGAGCCGGCGCATTACTGGAGTTATGACCGTGAAACCCGCTTTTTCACCCTGAAAGATAAAACAAAAAGTGAATTCCTGGATGAATGGGTAAAAGCGGCCAACCAGCATGGGGGCTCTTGCGTCTGGAAGTGGTCAGTTTCAAAAGACCCGGCTGATGTTGCAGAAATACTTGAAAAAGCGGATGAGGCATAATATGTACCTCACTCCTGAAGAAGAGAAGATCTTCAACGGAGAGCGCGGCGCCACATACCAGAAAGCCATCAGGATACTCGCGGCACTCGGGGATATCTATGATGCTGACAGGCTCATCCCCATCAGGAGCGCCCAGATCGCAGGCGTCTCGTACAAGACCATAGGCGATGCAGGGCTTGAATGGATATCGGATCTGAAAGGAACAGTAGCAGTGCCTTCGATCCTCAATCCTGCAGGAATGGACAGGGAATGCTGGAAAGAGATGGGGATCAGCCAGGATTTCGCGGATAAGCAGGAAAGGATAATCCAGGCATACAGGGCACTCGGAGTGGAGATCGAATGCACATGCACACCATACCATATCTTTGACAACCTTGCAGGATTTGGAGACCACGTGGCATGGAGTGAATCCTCTGCCATTTCATACGCCAACTCTGTCATCGGGGCAAGGACGAACAGGGAGGGTGGACCGAGCGCGCTTTCTGCTGCCCTTATAGGGAAAACAGCCAATTATGGATTCCATCTTGCAGAGAACAGAAGACCCGATGTTTTGATCAGGGTCGAGGCAGAGCTTCATGGTTCGGATTACGGAGTTCTGGGGTATATCGCGGGTGAAATGGTGGGGGACAGGGTGCCTTTCTTTGAACTTGTATCAAAACCATCAAAGGATGAGCTCAAATCGCTGGGAGCTGCGATGGCAGCCTCTGGCGCCGTGGCGCTGTATCATGTTCAGGGCATCACGCCCGAATCAGGGAAATATGAAGCTCCGAAGGAGAAGATCACGATCGAGGAAAAAGAGATAAAAGAAGTCTATTCCTCAGGCGAGCCGGATCTGGTAGCGTTCGGATGCCCTCACACCAGCCCTGATGAGCTTGAAGAACTGGCATCGCTCCTGGACGGCAGGAAGGTGAAAAAAGAGGTCTGGATATGCACCTCCCGCCAGATAAAGGAAAAACATCCTGAGCTCATAGAACGTATTGAAAGAAGCGGAGCAAAGGTATTCTGTGATACCTGCATGGTCGTATCGCCTGCGAGCGAGAGGTTCACATGCATGATGGTGAACTCGGGCAAGGCTCACAAGTATGTGCCCAATCTCTGCGGGGTCAAAAGCATAATGGCAACGACGGAGGATTGCATCAGAGCGGCTCTTGGGGAATGATGGATGAGGGAGAAAACATATTGAATCTTTTGCCACCGAGGCACGGAGACACAGAGGCATTTTTAATGTTAGATTTTTATTTGCTAATGCGCCGCAGAAACCTTAATATTCCTTTTTTTTTAGAGCTCTGCGCCTCTGCGTCTCTGTGGCTAAATTATTGAATGGAAAATAAAATATTTTAACAATCAGGGTATTATTAGTATTTATTTCATGTTTTAAAGCCTTATCATACAGTTTGGTTGTGGCTCACTGTGTTCAGATCTCTAACCAAAATCTTTATGTATCATAATGATAATTATTATGATTAAGAGCAGGCTATAACTATTTTAACGTCACTCCCACCTCCTATCCTAAGCCTGCTCCTATCCATATCATAAAATCTTTATGTATCAATGCTCATTGAGTAGCGCATGGGTCTGACATATGCAAAAGCAGGCGTGGACATACAGAAAGAGAATATCGCGATCTCAGCCCTGGCAGGCCAGCTTACTTATAGGCGTAAAGGTCTCGGGGCACCGCTGACAGATGTGGGTCATTATGCAGGTCTGATTGATTTTGGTGAGTATGCGCTTGCGCTCACCACTGACGGTGTGGGTTCAAAAGTCCTCATCGCGAACGAAATGAGGAGATGGAACACAGTAGGTATAGATTGCATAGCCATGAACGTGAACGATCTCCTTGCAATGGGGATCGAGCCTCTTGCGTTCGTGGATTATATTGCCATAAATAAACCAGATGAGGAGATCATGAGACAGATCGGGGAAGGGCTTGCAAAAGGTGCTGAGATCTCAAGGATCACGATCGTAGGCGGAGAGACCGCGACACTGCCTGATATCATAACCGGGTTTGACCTTGCAGGTACATGTCTTGGCATGGTGAAAAAGGAGAAGATAATAACAGGAGAACGGATAGGCATCGGCGACGCAGTCATCGGACTTCCGTCAGCAGGCGTGCACAGCAACGGATATTCGCTTGTGAGGAGGATCGTGAAGGATGCAGGCTACTCATATTCAAATCCATTCCCGTATGACGCGAGAACCACTATCGGAGATGAGCTGCTGACTCCCACGAAGATCTATATGGAGGTGCTGGATGCGGTCAATACTTTTGATGTTCATGGCCTTGCCCATATTACAGGCAGCGGGCTGATGAAGCTCCACAGGATCACAGGATACGGGTTCGATTTTAGCGATCCACTGGAACCTCAGCCGATCTTCAGGTTCCTTCAGGAGAAAGGGGAAGTTGAAGATCTGGAGATGTACAGGACCTTCAATATGGGCATGGGTTTTGTGGTCATACTCCCGGAAAGCGAAGCTGATGAGGCTTCAAAGATGATGGGCGGAAAGATTGTCGGGGAGATCGTTGAAGAAGGGATCAGGGTCAAAGGGCTTGAGATCAGGTAAAAACTTATCCACTTTCGCCTCTTAAAAGAATATTGCAATGGAACGAACGCATGCTAAAGCAAAACTGTGGCTTGTAAACAATACGAATGACCCGATTATAGGCGACGGAAAAGCATATCTTTTAAAAACCATCAAAGAGGAAGGGTCGCTCAACAGGGCATGCAAGAAAATGAAGATCTCATATAAGCATGCATGGCTGTTGCTAAAAGAAATCGAAAGTAGCGCTGGAGAACCTGTAATTATCAAAAAGAGAGGAGGTAAAGAACAGGGCACATGCCTGACCGAAAAAGCTATCCACCTCCTTGAAGAATACGATACTTATAGCGAGATACTTGCTCAGACCGTTTATGATAATACTTTCTGGGAGGTGATAGGTTTGAAAATATCTGCAAGGAATCAGATGAAAGGAAAGATAATTGAGATAGAGAAGGAAGGGCTCATCGCAAAAGTCAAGATCACGATAGAGCCAGCGACTATCACTGCGGTCATCACAAAAGAGGCTGCAGATGCTCTTGGACTTAAGAAGGATGATAAAGTGGTGGCAGTGGTGAAGGCGACAGAAGTAATGATAGGGAAGGAATGAAAAACTCCATTCTGAGAAGAGTTCCTAGTATCAGGTGCATCTTAATCCGGGATTGGCTGGATGTTGCAGTGATAAGAAGTGAACTCAGGAAAACAAAGAATAGCTTTGGTATGATGGGTGTACTCTCATGACCCATACCGTTGAAAACCAACGATGCAGAACTGATAATTATGTCAGCATACACCGATACAACACATGAGAATGAGATACATTTACTACCACTACTTGATGATTTTTGCAATGCACTTAGGGACGAGATTGAAGCAGCAAAACGAAATTCGTCGATTAGTGCGATTCATCTAAGCAATGGTCATAAAGTAGCCCAACTTGGTTCTGCTTTCCAGTATGCTTTTCTGATTGATTCGGTCCTTAACACACCGGATGGCGCACCAGGGGATTTGAAGATTCCAGGCAAAATGCCACTTGAAACAACTATCGTTTCAGCAGAAGGACTCCGATTAGTTGTGAGCATCAATACCGACCTCGGCCAATTCATTCCCACAGCAAACCTTCAGACAAACCTTACCATTCTCATGCGTAAACTCATTTAACGTATTGAGAAAAACGCATCAAATACCAATCCCGCTGCCTCTCGAATGCTTGGCGAAAGCCCTGTTAATGGTGAACCTAAATTGCTTGAAAAACTGCCCCACCTCAACGAAGACCAGCAAAAAGCCCTTCATAGTGCAATTGGTCGGAACCTGACATTTATCTGGGGGCCACCTGGCACAGGGAAAACCCGTACAATAGGCACTATTACAGAATACCTTCATAGAGAAAAGCGCACCGTGCTCATCGTGTCTCACACAAATACCGCTGTTGATCAAGCTATTAAGCATGTTGCATCTACGATTCATAACCAGCTTCCAGAAGGCGTTTTGCTTCGAATAGGTGAAGTTCGAGATGAAGAACTTACATCAGATTACCCAGATGTTCTTCTGAAAAACCAAGTAGATCTGCAATCAAAAGAACTTTCAGGACAAAGAGACAAACTCCAATCCCAAAAGCAAATCCTTGAAGATAGATTAACTCCATTTGAGAATCAAATTTCAGTGATTGAATGGATTGCAGAATCGAATTCAACTATCTTGACTATTCAGAAGCAATTGGAAAAACTTCACAGCAATGAAAAAGAACTTTCATCCCTCATGGAAGAACAAGCAAAATTGAAAGAAACTTCAGAGCACATTGCTGTTCTGCGTAAGGAAATTAACTCCTACCCGTCAATATATCGACAGAAATTGAATATATTAGAACTTTCTGCTAAGATAGGTTCACTTGCCAGCCAGATTGCGAACCAACAAGCAAGCTGCAATGATGCCGAGAAAATCTTCATGCAAACAAGTAATACTGGCGCTTTAATGCGCTTTTTTAAACGATTACCCAAACCCGAAGACCAGCAAGCCAATGTCATCAACCTGAAAAAGCAAATAGCTGATCTGGTTATTGAACATACGAAAGTTCAGGATTCTCTTAAAGTCAATCAAAAAGTATTGAATCGTACCGAAACATTGATTGCTGAAGTATCGAAGTATGAAAAAAATCAGCGTCTACGTTCTGATACCATAGAACTGAGAGGCAAATTATCATCTACTCTGGCTAACATACTCAAGCACCTTTCTATTTGGGAGCTTATTTACTCAAAGCCTACAGACGTTGAAGAAATGCTCGCTCTTGTTTTGAAAACTCATTCAGAAGTTGCCGCCAAATTTGCAGATGCTAATCTTTCGATGCTCAAGGAAAGAGTAAGTACATTACGTTCTGAGATAGCAAGATTATCTTCTGAAATTTCACGAATTGAGGGAGCTCTGTCACAGGTCGAAAAAGCTGTTATTGCCAAAGCTTCCATAATCGGTGCGACCCTCACGAAGACATATCTCAGCGATGATATTCAAGCGCGAAAATTTGATACGGTTATATTGGATGAAGCCTCAATGGCGCCTATTCCAGCTCTATGGGTAGCAGCATTGCTTGCTGATAAGAACCTGATAATTGTCGGTGATTTCAAGCAACTTCCTCCGATTGTTCTTTCAAACAATGCCTTGACAAAAAAATGGCTTGGTGAAGATATTTTTCAAGTGTCAGGTGTTAGGGCGCTTTGGGAGAAGCAAGAACCACCTGATTATTTCATACCGCTTACTGAACAGAGACGAATGTTACCTCAAATAGCTGAAATCGCTAATCAGTTTTATGATGGAATACTTAGAACCCCGGTTAACCTGCATGGTTCCAATTATGAAGAGCTTTATCAATGGTTCAATAAAGATTGGGGCCATGATAAACCGGTTCTTCTTGTCGATACCGGTTCACTTAATGCTTGGGTGACGAGTGTCGTCAAAAATGGTAAAGGAAGCAGACTGAATTTCCTTTCAGCAACTGTAGCTGTTGACCTTGCAGAACAACTTCTTCGTCAAGACCGGCCAAAACGGCAAGAAGGCGGGCCAAAGAGAATTTTGATTATTTCACCATATCGAGCGCATGCAAAACTGGTTAGTGTATTGATCAAGGAGAACATAAAAATCATAGACGATGTTATCGCTGGTACTGCGCATAGTTTTCAAGGATCGGAAGCGAATGTCGTAATTTTCGATCTGGTAGCCGATGAACCTCATTGGCGTGTAAATCTTTTCATGCCTGATTTGGATGAACAACTGAAAAGTCTTCTCAATGTTGGCTTAACAAGAGCAAAGTTCCGGCTGATCATCCTTGGAGATTTTGAATACTGCCAATCTCATGGCAAAAAGGCATTCCTAGGTAAGACTCTTATACCTTTTTTGCTCAAGAATTATCCTCGCACCGATGCGGCACAGCTTTTTCCAGAAGGTTTAGCGGCAAAAGCGGCAAAAGCTCAGATGAGTATGCTTGGTGGAGCAATTGAACCTGATTCAGACCGTATCGTTGTTACTCAGGCTGATTTTTACCGTATTCTATCTGCGGATTTCTCACATGCAAATAATCGAATAGTGTTATATTCTCCTTTTATCACTCAGGACCGAACAACTTTTCTATTACCGCAACTGCAGGCCGCTGCAGAGCGCAACATCTCTATTTTCGTTTTGACAAAATCTTATTCTGAACGTTCAAAATCAGAACTGCAGCAGTATAGAAAGCTCGAAACACAACTTTCAGAAATAGGCGCCGTAGTCATCCACAAATTGCGAATGCATGAGAAGCTTGTCTTTATTGATAATGATATCACATGGTCTGGTTCTTTGAACCCTTTGAGCTTCTCTAATACGCAAGAAATCATGGAGCGACGGAAAAGCGTCTCAGTCCTTCAAGATTATTTCAAGATTTTACGGTTAGAAGAACTTCTTTCTGTTCCCGGCAAACCAGAATCCAAATGTCCGATATGCAGTTCGGAAATGATAGCCGCTGAAGGAGATAGAGAACCTTATTATTGGCGCTGTGTTAATGATGATTGTTATTCCCGAAGCATAGACCAGCCCTATCCTATAGGCGGAATGCTTACATGCAAGTCCTGCAATTCAAAGGTCGAGTTTGGATATTGGGGAGATTATCCGCATTGGCGGTGTTCTTCAAACACAAAACATCGGCAGAAAGTCTTTAAGTCTCATTTACGTTTGCCAATAATGGCAGCTCTGATTCCAAAAGCAGAACGAAAGAAAGTCTGTGAGATATTTGGTATTGACAACTTTGATTCGTTTGTTATTAGTGACAAGCGCCATAAAAAAGAATCGAATATAGTCCAAACCAATTTGATCGATGATGACAAATGAGATAAGAGTTGCGAAGGAAAAACTAAAAGAGGTAGTCTAATGGAAAATACATTTCATTATCCCCCAGAGCTTCTAAGCCTACTGATCGAAACCTTAACCAGGCTTTGCAGGAGTAAGAAAGATCTTCTATTGTTCTTCCAAGGTGCAGGAGTTAGTCAAAGCCTGCTGTCAACTTATGAAGTTCTGCTTAAAACAAACAGTGGTGCATTCAAAAAACCCATAGTAACTCGTGAGATTTTAACAAAGCTAAACGAGAACGGTGACCGAAGCCTTCGCGAGCGGCGAGAGATTGTGAAGCGGGTAACAGAATTTCAAGACTTTTCAGTTTGTTGGGAGAATGACCGAGCAGCAGCGCGAGGATACGTTGCTCAAGTCCGTGAACTTGTGCATGTTAAGGACAGCTTTACACGAATGCAAATAGAGAGGGATGAAGAGCATCGAAAACGCCTTGATGAACAGACCGCACGCTTTAATGCAGAAAAAGATCGCAAGGTAAAAATTGAAATGGTGAAAGCAGATTTTTATGCGCTTTTTGGGGATCATGATGCAAGAAAACGTGGAAAAAAACTTGAGGGGGTGCTTAATTCGCTTTTTGCCGCATATGGTATTCTTGTTAAGGAAGCATTTACTGTGAAAGGCGCATGTAGCGAGGGGGTCATCGAGCAAATCGACGGCTTAGTGGAGTTAGACAGCTATCTCTATTTGGTTGAACTCAAATGGTGGAGTGAGCCTATCGGGACAGCTGATGTTGCACCACATTTAGTAAGGGTGTATGGACGAGGTGGACAAGCAAGGGGTATTTTCATTTCCTACTCGGAATATACTGCGCCGGCAATCACTGCATGCCGCGAGGCTTTAGCCGGTGGAGCTGTCGTTATTTTGTGCAAACTACAAGAAATCGTTGATTTGTTTGAAAAGGAGGGAGATCTCAAGAAGTGGTTAAAAGACAAGGTAACGGCTGCGATTGTTGATAGGAATCCCTTTTACTTGCAGCAATAAAGCAAATCATTGTCTTGTAGTCTCCCGTAAAAATAAAAATAGTTTTTGAACCTTCAGTGTCACCTAAATCATCATCTATATACAAACTGAACAGTATGCTACTCTATGGTAGGCTTCATAAACCGAACCAGTGAAATTCGCATACTGGAAGATATTTACAATTCGAATTCATCGTCCCTTGTTGTGATCCATGGCCGCCGCAGGGTCGGAAAAACCGAATTGAGCCGCGAATTCATAAAAGGAAAAACTAAAGGGCAGGGGTTATCTGGTCTTTGATCTCAGGGATTTTCGAAACTTTTATTAACAATGTGTTATGTTTGAATGAACATAAGGTGGAAATACGAAGAACATTCTTACAAAAATAATATTCTCTTTGATTCTGATATCACTAATTGCTGGCTGTGTGCAGAAGATTCCCGCAGGAGATCTGACATCCACGACAAAGACCGCGCCTCCTCCTCAGGAATTAGTTTTAGCCACCACAACTTCCACATGTGATACTGGATTGCTTGACGTGCTGAATAAGAAGTTCGAAGAAACAAATAATGTAAAAATATTGACGGTATGCGAAGGGACCGGCAAAGCAATAGCCACAGGTGAACTTGGAGCTGCGGACGTGGTAATGGTACATGCAGTTCAGGCTGAATTAATTGCAGTTGCCAATGGGAGTTTCATAAACCGTACATATATGATGTACAACTATTTTGTAATAATCGGCCCTGAGAACGACCCTGCAGGGATAAAAACCGCAAAGAATGCCTCGGATGCCCTCAGCAAGATCGCTGCCAGGCAATCTCAGTTCATATCACGGGGCGATGAATCAGGCACGTATAAAATGGAAAAATCCATCTGGAAAGCAGCAAACATCACCCCGGCAGGAACATGGTATCAATCCGTGGGCAAGGGCATGGGAGAGACCATCGTGACAGCTAATATCAAAGAAGGTTATACACTCTCGGACAGAGGAACATATCTTTCCATGAAAGACAAAACAGACCTTCGAATTCTATTTGAAGCAGACCAGACATATCTTTTCAATCCATATCACGTCATGGCAGTGAACCCGGCGAAGTTCCAGAACGTAAAATATGATCTTGCAATCAGGTATATTAATTATACGACCTCACAGCAGGCACAGGATATTATAAGGGATTTCGGCAGAGATAAATACGGCGAAGCGCTTTTCACACCAGCGATAATCAATGAACGGCGCTGAATTTCTATATGGAGGAGCCGTAAAGGCATTTGAGCTCATAATCAATTTAGACCCTTATGTCATGAGCATAACGGGCGTATCCATCAAAGTATCTGGCACTGCCACGATCCTTGCAGCTCTGACAGCGATCCCCCTGGCTTTTGCCCTGTCCTTCCTGAATTTCAGGGGAAAACAGGGGCTTATAACCCTTGTTAACACAGGTATGGGTCTGCCGCCTGTCTTTGTCGGGCTTTTCATCTATGTGATGCTTGTGCCTGCGGGTCCACTGGGCTTTCTTAAAATGATACTGACGCAGGAGGCCATGATCCTGGCGCAGTACATCCTTGTTACACCGATCATAGCAGGTATTTCACTTGCTGCGATAAAAGCAGTCCCAGGACCCATAATCGAGACGGTTTATACACTCGGAGGAAGGGAGAAAGATGCGGTCATCACCACTCTAAAGGAAGCAAAATTTGGCATCATCACTGCAATACTTGCCGGGCTTGGAAGGGCTCTTGCTGAGGTCGGTGCTATTCTCATTGTAGGAGGGAATATCGCTGAGACAGGAAGCATAGCAGGAATAGGTGAAGGATTATCCCGCACAAGGACGCTTACCACGGCCATAGTATCTGAAACAAGCAAATGGGATATCTCCACTGCCCTGGCACTCGGCATCATCCTTATCTCTTTGAACCTCTCAGTGAATCTGCTTGCCAATTTTTTCCGGGGGAGAGATTGAAATGGTGGAAGATCTGTTCAGGATAGAGAACCTCAGCATGTCTTTCGGAGATAAAAAAATCCTGAAAAACATAAACCTTGTGATACATCGCGGTGAAATATTTGCTCTGATGGGTCCAAGCGGTGCGGGCAAGACAACGCTGCTGCGCATTTTGAACTTTTTTGAAAAACCTGCGGGTGGAGACCTTTTTTTTGAAGGAACCAGGCTGAGCCACGTCAGGGAAATTAACACTGTAAGACAGAGGATGTCACTTCTTTTCCAGACACCCACGGTTTTCAACACATCTGTCTTCAATAATGTGGCATACGGGCTGAAGGTGCGCAAAATGGATAGGACTGCGATAGAAAAAAAAGTCAAAGATGCTCTGACCATTGTCGGACTTCAGGGAAAAGAGAGGCAAAAAGCCAGGACGCTCTCAGGAGGAGAGGCACAGCGCATGGCTTTTGCTCGTGCTATCGTATATGACCCTGAAATCCTTTTTCTCGATGAACCCACAACGAATCTTGACCCTGCCAACGTGGCAAAGATAGAGGAAATCATTATGCAGGTTTGTGATGAAAAAACAACCACCATTGTTCTGGCAACGCACAACATCCCTCAGGTGAAGCGCATCGCAAACAGGGTGGGTCTGCTTTTGAACGGTGAGCTGATCGAGGTAAGCAGCAAAGATCAGATCTTCAACTCACCTTCAGATGCCAGGGCCTCAGCTTTCATAAAAGGGGATATGGTATACTGAATTCTGCCATTTTCTTTCACGTTGAGCAGCCTGTGCAGATGTAATTCTGCATTACCTGCGTATCAGAGTCAAACTCAAAGATTCCCTCACCACACGATTCACAGACTTTCCTTATCATTACGAGTTCTGGAACAGCTCTTGTCTCCATATTAATCACCAGACTATAATGATTATTCATTGTATTTAAACCTTGTCATTATTAATAGTGATAATTCTTTTTGAAATACTTTCACATCGCTGGCAAAGGATATTTAAATCCGCAAAACCACGTGGGCAGTAATGACCCTTCAATCTGCCGCGGCGCAGTGCGCCGATCATATAAAGAAGCATGAAAGCGCCCTTGTGGTATCTCACATTGATGCTGACGGTCTCACATCTGCTGCGATCATGGGGAAAGCACTTGAAAGAGCGGGCATCGAATATGGAACGCGCTTTGTCAAACAGCTGGATATGAATGCGCTCACAGAGATCGCGGATCAGAATCCTGAGCTTGTGATTTTCACAGACCTGGGAAGCGGGATGCTGGATGCGATCAGTTCGCTCAAGATCAATGCTGTCATCTCAGACCATCATCCGCCTCAGGGGTCGCATGACCGCAATCTGAACCCTCACCTTTTTGGCATAAATGGAGCAACTGAGATCAGCGGTGCAGGTATGACTTTTTTCCTTGCGTCCGCACTCGGCAGCAACATGGATCTTGCTGACCTTGCAATCGTGGGGGCAGTGGGCGATCTCCAGCACGTGAAGCACGGACAGCTTGTTGGAACGAACAGGCTGATACTTGAGGAGGGTGCCAGGAGCAGTGTGCTGAGGTATGAGAAAGACCTGCTGCTCTTCGGCAAGCAGACGCGTCCGATCTTCAAGTTATTGCAGTATTCCTCAGACCCGTATCTTCCCGGGATCACAGGGAGCGAAGATGCAAGCATTGAATTCTTGAAAAGAACAGGCATTCGCCTGCACGGCGAGAAATGGAGGCGATGGATAGATCTTGAGCCAGGGGAAAAGCAGCACCTTGTCTCTGCCCTGATGCAGTACTGCCTTTCCACAGGAGTAAAGGCATCCAGTGTGCAGAGGCTGGTGGGCGAGGTCTATACGCTGCTGCGCGAGCGCGAAGGTACGGAGGTAAGAGATGCATCAGAATATTCCACGCTGCTCAACGCGACCGCGCGCTACGATCATGCGGATATCGGGCTTGCTGTGTGCATGGGTGACCGCGGCAAGAATTTTGAAGAGGCATGTGACTTGCTGGATGAACACAGGAAGAACCTTGTTGAAGGTCTCAATCTTATAAAAGAGCTGGGAGTAATGAAAATGGAGAACCTGCAGTACTTTGATTCTGGAAACAGGATCAAAGAGACGATTGTTGGTATCGTCGCAGGCATGAGCGCGACATTTATCAATAACAAGAACCTTCCGATCATCGCTTTTGCAGATTCGGACGGCGGAGTCAAGGTCTCATCCCGGGGGAACTACGACCTTATCAGGAAAGGTCTCAACCTGGGGAAAGCGATCAGTGAGGCTGCAAAAGAGGTCGGAGGTGCGGGCGGAGGGCATGACATCGCAGCAGGTGCCTATATTCCTGGTGGGGCAAAGACCGAATTCCTGAAGATACTGAATTTGAAAATAGGAGAACAGCTGAAGTCAGGGTAGCTATTTTATCTCATCTATATGTTTCATCTCTTCGATATCAAGAAGTATAGACATTTCCTGCGTGTTGATTTCAATATCATGCTCCTGCACCACAGCCATCGGGTTGGTTCCACCAATCACTGCGATCCCGATTTTATCCCTTCCCACCTGAACACCGAGTATATCGCTGTTAGGTTCGCCCACTTCCAGGATGCAGGAAAATCCTGCTTCTACTATGCTATCAAGTACCTGTTCGATCCTGTCCCTGGCTGCCATCGGGGCTTCGCGCAGGTTCGCGAGTATCTTTCCTGAACCTGTGTTCATCATCTCTGTCACTGATGTCAGTTCCTGGGACATCAATACATCAAGAGGATCGATCGTGGTACTGTCATAGCTGAGTATATCTGTGAATCTCAGGGGAGAGCCGTCGTGGATCTCCACCACTCCTCCGAATTTGGGTTTAACAGGAATACCTGCTTTCAGCAGAACTCCATCTATGGTGATGCTGCATACAGTGGCTATGCCGGCTTTTCCCTTTTCAATTTCTATATTCCCGAATTTCTCACCTGAGCGGATGATCTTGATATACGGGCTCACAGCCAGACCGCTGTGCATTGCCTGCCTGAAAAGTTTAAGAACCCGGTCCAGATCGTTTTCATTGACTATGGATATATTGGCTATGATCTTCCCTTTGCGCTGGGCAGGGTCGAACGTCACCTCATACATCATGCTTTCGATCCTCGATATTATGAACATGATCTCAGTCATCTTGAATCATATAATTACAGTGCGTGATAAATAGTTATTGAATTCCCCGCGCATATGGAGGAACGATTTCTTTATGCTGCAAACACTCATACACAGGATCATGCAGTTCGATCATCGTCGAGCAAGAAAAATGATCGAAGAGCTGGAAACCGGCTCTGAGACAAAGGCATCCATGCTTGCGGCATTCGAACGCAAAGTCGAGCTCTCTGGAGATGCCATGTTTTTTTTCAACGAGCCTTTTGCCCCGATATCCCTTACCGGTACCTCCTGCCCGCATCAATGCAGGCACTGCGGCTCATATTACCTGAAACATATGCTTGATGGGTCGGACGGCAAACTGTATTCTCAGGCTGCGGATCTGGCACAAAAAGGCGCAAAAGGGATACTGTTAAGCGGTGGAAGCAGCGGGGATGGAAGCGTTCCGTCGTATGCACATGCAGAGGTCATTAAAAAAATCAAGCAGGATAAAAAATTGAAAATAAGTGCTCACACAGGTATTGTGAACAGTTCGCAGGCGCAGGTGCTTTCTGGATTTCTTGATATGGCGCTCGTGGACGTTATCGGAGACGACGGGACTGTACATGATATTCTCAATCTTGATGCAGGTGCAGAAGATTATGAGAGAACGCTAAAAGAGCTTTCCTCTGCAGGTATAGCCCTTGCCCCGCATATCATCGTAGGGCTGGATAATGGAAAATTGAAAGGAGAAATCAGGGCACTTGAGATCGCAAAGGAATTCGATCCAGAAGCTATTGTGATCGTGGTGTTCATTCCGACAGGAGGGACAGACCTTGCTGAGATAGCTCCCCCGGATATCGAGGATGTGGTCAGGGTCATAACAGAGGCACGCATGATGTTCAACGTTCCATTGTCATTGAGCTGCGTTCGCCCTGGAGGAAGGTACCGCTCGACTCTTGATACATACGCGATCCTCAGCGGGATTGACAGGATCGCGGTGCCATCGAGAAGCGCTTATACGACTTCCCGCAGGCTCGGACTGAGTGTGATCGAGGTCCCGAAGATGTGCTGCTCATATAAAGTATCCATATGAAAAAGATAGCAAGCCATGGAGACATTGAGATTTTCGCACCTTCTTATTCACGGTTTTCTTTCCTGAAAAGTCCGTATGCTGCGCATCAGACCTTCAGCGCGGTAGATATCTATTACGGGAGTTTCGGAAGCGAGGCCTTTTCACCGGTGGACGGCGAGATAATCGGCACACAGAGCTTTAAAACCCCCACGCCCTACAAAGATAAGGATTTCACTGAGTACGTGATAGCTGTACAGCAGGGTGAGAAGGTCATCAAGATCCTGCACATAAAACCAGAGGTTTCAGCAGGCGAGACTGTTTCAATCGGCGACAGAATAGGCAGGTTCGTGCATAATGGCTACTTCATTTTCTGGAACGACCCTGTGATGCATGTCGAGGTAAGGAAGAAGGATGATTACCTGCGCGCAAGGAACGATCTGTGCCTTGCTCCGAATATAGAGTGGACCGGGCTTCCCTCATCCAGCGCCCTGGAACTTGAATGCAGTGTCGAGAAAATCAATGAGAGGTATGCGCTGCTTTCAGCCCCTTACATGACATGCGGGGAAGTAAAGGGATTTGCAGCAGGTGGAGGCTTTATTGATGGTTATGTATCTTGTCGTGAAGAGGGTTTTTTCGGTATCATCAGGCCGGGGGGATTTTCCCGCCCTCAGGCATCGCTTGAGGTCAAAAAGGAAGGCAGAGAGGCAGAATGCGCAGGCGTTGCCTTCAGTTTGTTTTTTAATGAACCCAGGATCAAGGTCATACCTGTACGATATGGCGATAGACCTTTATCCAGGGGCGACAGGGTTACGATCAATCTTGAGATTTTCTGAGCCTTTTCTTCAATACATCGGCTGCAGTGCTCAGATCGCTGTCATAGAGATCCTTTACCTTTGAATTGTAGAGAAACTTATAGATCCTGTTCAGCTTTACCTCTTTTCTGTCCTTCAGTATCGTATTTTCAGGAGCAAGAATGATGCTGAAATCGTGCTGGTGGTTTAATATAAAGTTCCTCAGGTCTTCTGCGCTCTTCATCTCTGGCAAAAGCCTGAGCATCCAGATTATTGGCGGACCCCTGGTCTTTCTCTGCTTCGGACCGTCATGGATGTAAAGTCCAAAATTCATCTCCTCTTTTTTCAGTATGGCTGTGAGCGTCATCGCACCTGCACCGCTGCATACCTCCACCTTTTCGCTCAGCACAGTGTAGCCCATCTCTTTTAATTCCTTTCTTGCGAACTGAAGGAGAGAGAGTTCATATTCCTGCTCAGGAACGCCCCAGTAGTCGCTCATGACTTCATGCAGGTATCGATGAATATTTATACCTATCTTCAAGAATAATGCACCATGAAAGCCTATGAATTCGAATTCCCTGAAGACAGGTATTATCTGAAGAACCATGTATGGCTGAAGCAGGAAGATGGAGAGATCCTGATCGGAATAACCGAACTCGGTCAGTCGCTTTCCAAGGGGATAGTGCATATTGATCTTCCAGATGTGGGAGAACACATAAAGAAAGGGGACACGCTGGTGGCGTATGAGACCATAAAAGCTGTCTCTCAGGTCTCGATCCCTTTTGATGCGCAAGTGGTGGAGATCAATGAAAAACTCTGGGACGACCCCAATATAATAAATTCAGATCCTTACAGCGAATGGCTCGTAAAAGTAAAAGGTGAAATGAGCGAGAGATCCCTGATGCAGGTGAAGGACGCTGCAGATTACTATGAAAAACTGATAGCAAAAGAGCGGGAACGGTTCGCAGAGAATTAAGTTTACATCACATTAACATTGCACATTTTAGCATAATTTTTATATACATTGGGGGAGTATTACGTGTAGAGTTGAATTTTAAATGGAATACCGGCAATTGAAGGATGACCCTTTTGTTATAGATTTCTTTAACAAGATAGAAGCGTCCGAGAACACTCAAAAGATGTACCGACAGGCTTTGAAATACTACACGAATATAGCGAGCAAAACTCCAGAAGAATTGATTTTGGAGGCTGAGGGTGAAATTAAGGCCGGAAAATTGATGCGCGAGCGGAAGCTCAATGAGTATCTGACTGCTTTTAAGAAATTCATCGAAAAACAAAACTTCGCGCCGAAAAGTAGGAATGTTTTTATCAGTGGCGTCAAGACCTTTTATAAAACTTATGATATCCAGTTGCCTAGTCATGTAAAGACCAGGAAGGCACAGCCCCTAAGAGAGAATGCAGCAAATGCCTTCCTCAGAAAAGAGACCATTGTCAAGATGCTGAATAATGCCGCAAGCCTTAGGGACAAATCGATAATTCTTGCAATGGCTTCTTCGGGCATGGCAATGAATGAAATCCGTAACCTCAGAATAAGTGATTTTAAGGACATTGACACTTATGGAATCGCCAGGTTATTTTTAAGCAGGCAAAAAGTGGCCGACGTGGTGGAGCCTTATTATACATTTCTGTCTCCGGAAGCAACAGAGGCGATCCGAAATTATCTAGAGGAAAGACAGCGTTCTGAGGTTACAAAGATCAAAAGTGAGGAGGGGTATCTTTTCATCAATTATCAGAATGGCGAGCAGTTGAATGAGCGCATGTTCCACTATATTTTTCAACAGCTTGGGGTTAAACTCGGATATATCACCAAGACGGTACGATATGGAGTGAATCCTTTAAGTTCGCATAAGCTTAGAAAATTCTATTCAAATACTCTTAAAAACGAAGAAGTGGTGGATGAAGGCTTCGTTGACTACACAATGGGCCACGTGACCCCGGCGGTCCAGAAGGCGTACCATCAACTTGATCCTGAGCGTTTGAAGGCCAAGTACATAAAAACCCTGCCTTATTTAACATTTCTGCGAACCGTAAAGCCGCTTGTTGTTGAGTCGGACGGATACAAGAAGCTACGCGAAGAGAACGAGGCACTACAGTCACAATTACGGGAGCAGGACACCAGGATAGGGGCTAAAGACAGTGAAACTGCAGAACTCCGCGGGCGCCTTGACAAACTAGAATCTGCCTTACAGTCAGTAATTAGTGCAGCAGGCAAGAAATAGAGCAGAGATGCCATACGCATTTTAGCTGGAAAGATATAACAACCTGGAGGATACAGGGCTTAGAAACA
>JAPZAV010000094.1 GCA_027460465.1 Candidatus Methanoperedens sp.
GCTGCCCTCGCCTCTGAACACCGCCCTGGCTACCTTCTCCAGATTCTCCTCATCGAACATCCTGAGAAGCGTGTCCATCGCTTCTTTTATCCTGGGGTTGTTATCAGGAAGGGTCATCAGAACCCCTCCTTATTGCATTTCCTGCACACATTCACGCTGTTTTTTTGTGCGAACTCACGGAAGGTATCGGTCACAAGCGTTTTATGCCCGCAGGGATTGACATAAAAAACCATTTTTGAAAAATAGTTCACAGGCTCACCCCCATTTCTTTCAGGGTGAGCTCACGGTCTATCATTGCGGCTGCAAACTGCTCCCAGGAGATTTCCCCTCTGGATAGCTTTTTTTCGCCAGCGATTCTTGCCTCACGAAAGGCTTTTATTGCCTCATTTCTATTTGCCATTGCTTATTCCTCCACATCAGGAATGAGCCACGCCTCTGGGTGTTTCCAGCATCGCAGAGGCAATGCTCTTTTTCCTTATGCTATAGTATGCTTCAATCCTATATATACTTTTCCAAAAGTAACTTATAGAAAAGTAACTAAAAGAAAAGTATAAATAGGAAAAAGAGAATTTGATATTTATGAGCGATGGTTCCGTTAAAATTGAAGGTGCAACTTTAAAGAGGTTAAGAACATATCTTGTAAAGAAATACGAAGGAGAGCTGTACGGTAAAATTGGAGAAACCGTTACTAAAGCCGTAAACGAATATCTTGATAAAGTAGAGACGGTAGAAAAACAAAAGCCAGCAATGGAGATGGTGACAGCATGACCACAATAGAAAAGACTGAAAAGTACAAATCTTACTTTGCAGATGTCTTGTTTTGGCTGGGTATCTTGATTATCGTGACATGGATAATAGCCAAACTTCTGGGCATAATATGAACTGGATTGAGGTATTGCCAGCTTTTGGAGTATTAGTTACGTTAGTTGGGATTGGTATCAAAGCAGGCATGGTTTTAAAAACGTTAGATCACGCAGTCCAAGATATAGTTGATGTCAAATCCGATATCAGAGACATTAAGAAACAATTGAACGATCTTAACATGCGTGTAGCCGCACTTGAGGCGAGTCGGTAGAAAAAATCATCAGCAAGTCTGATAGACAGTCCTTTAAGGTATCATTTCTTCCAGAACTGCCACCATTTCTTTGTTGGCTCAGGCGCAGGGGGTAAAAGAAGTTGTTCGTTCAACTTGGTTAACCTGCTGTACTCACTTATCAAAAAACCATTATGAGTTTGTAGATCTTTAACTCTCTCTTCCATTATTTTAACTATTTGTTCTTTGTGCGTTAACTCAAATTTCAAAGATTCAATTTCCTTAATGAGGTTCGCTTGGGGTTCGCCGAGGTTCGCATCAGGTTTTTTAAAATGCGATAAGAGAACCTCTCTGATATAATCGGCTCTTGGTTTCTCTCCTCTGACCGATTCTAATTTATGGAAAAGCTCTTCATCGAGTCTAATCGAGAAGGTTCTCATTGTGTTCTTATCATGTTCTCTAAATTTATAAAATGTTCGCTGAGGTTCTCTGGGGGGTTCGATAGGGTTCGTTAGAGGTTCGTGTCAGGTTCGATTTTATGTTATTCAACCTGCTCCTCTCCCCTTCCCCAGACCCCCAACCTCTCACTTTCGGTCTATTTTACACTCAGTAGCAAACCGGGGAGATGTGCGCTCAGGAAAAACGGATAGGAAGAGTTTATGAGCGCACTCCTATCATGGCTTTTGCATGCTCATGTAAATAACTTTCGAAATAAAACCGTATCTCTCCTTCCCTTCCACGCATCCAACCTCTCGCCCCCTGCCTTTTTTATCTCTTCGGATATCAGGGAGCAGTGTTCAATAAAGCAAGAAGCTCGAAGCGCAGGTTCACTGCCTCTTATAATGGGTATGGAACCGCAGCTATTTTATCTCTGTCCAGATCTTCTTTCAGCATGGAGAGGTATTTGGGAATTTCAGCCCGGTCAAGCATGCGAATATATCTTATTCGTCCCACGTCTTTACGAATATACGTGCATTTCAAAAACCCAAGCAGTTCAAGCTCCTTGATATAGTTCGTCACTTTACTCAGGGATACACAGTAGGTATTCACTTCAGCAGCCACTTTCTCATACTCTTCAAAGACATCTCTCACAGTTACTTTGACATCCTTTTTATCCCTGTCAAGTAGCCTGATGCATGCGTACAGTGTGAGTTTGAGGTGTAGAGGGAGGGTCTTGATCTGATCTGCTATCATAACAGAACGTGGTTCGTCAGCCAGGTAAACACATTTCCTTTCAAGATCCTGCGGGTCCTCTGCCCAATTATCGAACAATCCCATGACTGCACTGCCTCTGAGCCAGATGTCCTCACAATGTCATACAATATAACGTTTCACCCAGTTTTACCAGGCGAACGCATATGTACGCATGTAAGAGCCTCAAGCCTTCTTTTCAACCGTGACCGCCATTGGCGGATCGCACTTCAAATAGTGGTACACTGCCCTGGCGATAGCCTCTTTGATCGAGGTTTCCCTTGACTTCTGTTTCAATGCGATCACATCTTCCTCTGGAAGCACGGATTGGATATGGACGATTTTCATAAAGATAAAAAATCAGATATCAGATGGTATATGCTAAATTTTCTTGAGTGTTTCTATGCCTGCCTTCTTCACATGAGGCATGCTGATCTTCTCAGGCATCCATTTTGGTTTATCCCCTGGAGCCCTGACAGTTTCTCTCCATCCTTTGTAGATGTGAACCTTTTTCGTTCCTGTTTCCCTCAGTCTTATTTCAACAGGTTTCGCTTTTGTTCCTCTGCTGCGGTTTGCAGCCTTCAGTGCTGCCTGTCGAGGCTGATTACCTGCAAATACACCAGCCTCTTTTCCATTCTTATCCCGCAATACAAAATGTCTTCTTTTTGTCTTCACCATATTCTTTCATACCCCGGCAACGATATGTTGCCATATATTTAAATCTGTTTTATAGTATATAAACATTATTGGAAATAAATGTCTGGATCAGCAGCAATCTCCCTTTGCATTCATGTCCAGATGCTTGTTTCATGTGCGAACTCACGGAAAACACAACCAAAAGCTTTATACATGATGATGATATTTTATAAATTGGAGAGATGGTCATCAAGGGATGAAATAAGAAAATACCTTAATGCCCCTGAAGCCATTAAATTTCCATTCCAAATAGGGGAGGTCGGTCAGAGTGGATTAGCTAACTAAGCCAGTTTGGAGATATCATTTTGGGAGAGGAAAATATGTGGGAAAATAAGTTAGAAAGGGTTCTATCCAATAAAGGATCGAAATACGAACAATCCGGACGTTATTATGCCTGCTGCACCGTGCAAAACCAATCTTAATTTAAACAGGAGGTAAAAATGAAAGGAAATCCTGGAGTTACTACTTTTAGACGCGATGGAAACGAGGAACCTCATGCTTTTGTGCGCGAGGACGATGATCGCCTCTTCGTCTGTTTCTTTGATACAAGCGTTGGGCGCTGGCGCTGGGAAGATCGAGGTCTGCCTCCTAATGCGCGATTGGCAAGTTCGCCCACAGCAATCGCTTCGATCCAGGCGGAATACCCTCTACTGATGCGTTTCCTACACGCGTTTGTGACGGGTAACAATGGACACCTTTTCGAGAACGTCTGGGACGGCTCTAGATGGTCTTGGATAAACCATGGTCAACCCGTTTGGAACACGATAGTAGTTTCAAATCCAGGTGTTGTTACTTATCGAAGAACATATACCATAGGCGACGTGTCCAGGTCGGATCAGAACGACCAATTGTATGCCTTCTGCTGGGGAAGCGACGACTTGCTCTATCGATTCTGGCAGGACGCCGCAGAATGGCGCGTTGGCGGGAGGCTTCCGTTCCCCACCTCTGTGGTGGCCAGCGAGCCAGTCTGTATCCGCCATGGCCATATTTATGCCTATGTCGTGGGCAGCGACAGGCGTCTTTACACGAACTTCTCGATGGACCTGCTAGCAAGGGACTGGATGTGGCAGGATTTGGGCTCGCCCGACCCGAGTTTCGAAATCACGGTTACGCGGAATATCAGGCCGGCGCTCACTTCATTTCATGGCGAACTGTTCGCTTTCGTTCGAGGAAGCAATGGAAACCTCTGGGCACATCGCTGGCTCGGTTGGCAGAAAGGAGATGCTGGTACGTGGATCGATCTTGACAAACCGCCGGGCACAACGGTATCAGGCCCTTCCTCTGTGGTCAGCTACAACCACGAAGGCACGGACTTTCTGTACGTTTTTGTCAGGGGTGCCAATGATCGTCTTTACGTTCACCGTTGGGATGGCGCAAGAAGTAACCTTTGGACTGATTTCGGGCGACCAACAACAGACGGCGTTGATATTCCTGCATCGCCGAATGGCGGAAATGCAAGGGTGTTAAGCGCGCCGGGAGCACTTACTGCCGGGTTTGGGACCACGAACCGCATCTACTCTTTCGTCCGTGCCGATGATGACCATCTTCACGTATGTTTCTGGAATGGAGTCGATCAGTGGCTTTGGACTGATCTGGGTACGCCCAGCTTGGCACCAATTAGACTCAATTTCAGTCCAACCAGCATTAATTTCGGTTCCACATCGGTGAGAGCTACAAAGACCCGGGCGCTGACGATCGAAAACGCTTCAGGCGTCCAGGTAACTGTCTCTGTTCCAGAGTCTGGTTTGGGACCTTTTCAATGGGCGGGCTTGAATGTAGTGTTAGCCCCAGGAGACCAACGGGCCGTACTTGTAGAATTCACTCCAGAGAACCAAGGAGTGGTTGAGGGTGTGCTGACGGTTACCAGTAACGCCGCCGGGAGCCCCCATTTTATCCGCATCAGAGGGAGGGGCATCGGAGAAATACCCGTTTAGCCGGGTAGGGCAGAGGTTGCTTGCTATCTGTTGCAAGCCGCTTTTCACTGAGAGATACATCCTCGTGTCGGCCGCTCTACTGGTGACATCCATTGTTCACTCACCACCCCTCCACAAAAGCAGGATGAAACCTCCTGTAGCTCTCGTGCACCTGCTCAAAATCCTCTCCTACCTTCTCGTAATGCCGTTCCTTGACCGCCATAGTATGCCCTGCTGCCACAGCAGATAATTTCCTGCTGCCTCCTGCATTATCGTGATGCCTCTCGCCTGCCTCACGCAGAGCCATGCAGGTAACAAGATGCCTGGGATGGATCTCTCCTGTTCTTGTATCGTAATACTTCACGTCTTTCTGTATTCCCAGGAGCCTGGCATAGTGGATAGTTCCATCAAAAAGATATCACCATGCTTCACATTTCAGTTTTCCCACTTTAGTAAAATGGTCATCTCGTGTTGCTATGATAAGATCATGCTGCAAGGCTACAGCAGCAATCCATATATCATTTTCTGGAATGGGTTTCCCCTTCTCAAACAAGTTGTTTTTTATCAGGCCGTACTTGCGTGCAGTATTTGAATCACAAGAAAGAACAGTGATGTTCGATGCAAATTCATCTATGTGTGCAAGATTCTTTTTAATGTGATGGGATTTACGAGCACCAAAATATAATTCTCCAAGAACTGTGCTGGATATAAAAACTTCATCTGCATTTTCCAGATGCACCTGAACAGAAGTATCACCGCTGAATAGAGCAATGAGAATGCTTGTATCCAGTAAGAATTTACCACTCATTCACGTCCACTCGTTCACACTCTGCTTCAATGGCTTGAGTGATGGCTTGGATATCCTCTACCTCCAGAATACCTGAAAAGCGGAGTAGTTTCTTTCCAGACACACCTTTTGGAAAAGATTGTGCCAATGCTTGAACAAAAGCAAGCACCTGTTGCTGGAGGTCAGGCGATAAATTGTCAAGTTGTCTCGTGATATCATGCTCGATTGTGGAAACGTCTGCCATATGATATATTATGGTGACAATTGATTTAAATTTTCTGTAGTTTTAAAAGGTATATTTCACCACCCCTCCACAAACGCAGGATGAAACTTCCTGTAGCTCTCGTGCACCTGCTCAAAACCCTCCCCTACTTTCTCATAATGCCGTTCTTTTACAGCCATCGTATGTCCTGCTGCAACCGCAGACAATTTCCGTGACCCGCTTGCATTGTCGTGATGCCTCCCTATTGGTGCTATCACTTCAAAAAACTTTTATAAAATCATGACTTTACCATAAATATGAAGA